>NZ_LHPH01000072.1:0-809 GCF_001298125.1 Pseudoalteromonas porphyrae
TAAGTATCAAATCCACGTCGCAATACTAAATCGTTAGATTCAGTCATACGTTAGTGACAGTTTAACTTCGCCAGAAGTTAATATTGAATACTAAAGTAGATACCAATCAATCATTTCAAAGAWACAATTAAATGGCACTGAATGATACTGCTATCATTCTTTTTTACTTTTGAAAACTCTGTACAAATAACAATGTTATTCATACGAATTTTATTATCAGCTTTTCCAAATTTTTAAAGAGCAAGAGATTAAAAAACTTCTCAAAATTAAACACACTTTATTCTCAGGCGATGTTTTKCCCGATAAAGAATATTTATTTTTAAGAAGTAAGTGGTGGAGCTAAGCAGGATCGAACTGCTGACCTCCTGCGTGCAAGGCAGGCGCTCTCCCAGCTGAGCTATAGCCCCACATATGCTGGTCTTATTGTTTTAACCATCTTCTTAATTAGATAAGAAGTGGTGGGTCTGAGTAGATTTGAACTACCGACCTCACCCTTATCAGGGGTGCGCTCTAACCAACTGAGCTACAGACCCAAAACAATAAGTGTTGTTCTCTTTACAATAACAATCATCTGTGTGGACACTACGAACAAATAAGTTCTAAATCGTATAAGGAGGTGATCCAGCCCCAGGTTCCCCTAGGGCTACCTTGTTACGACTTCACCCCAGTCATGAATCACTCCGTGGTAAACGTCCTCCCGAGGGTTAGACTATCTACTTCTGGAGCAACCCACTCCCATGGTGTGACGGGCGGTGTGTACAAGGCCCGGGAACGTATTCACCGCGTCATTCTGATACGCGATTACTAGC
>NZ_LHPH01000073.1:0-804 GCF_001298125.1 Pseudoalteromonas porphyrae
ATAAGTCAGCTCCCGCAGGAAAACTGGCATGAGATGATCGGAGAATCAACCCATGCTGACGCCATTTTAGATAGGCTAATTCATGGTTCGATTAAGTTGAACTTAAAAGGAGAATCGATACGAAAACAGTTAAATAAATTGACTGATGATGATCAGTTAAGCTAATTTAAAAACGGCTCTACAAAATGATAAATCAGGTGATCAAAGCTGATGAGAATCGGTGATCAAAGTCATGAGAATACGCAAATGGAGCGGCACATTCGATGAGCTAGAGCGTAAAAAAGCAAAATTAGAACGTGCAAGCAAACGTATTATTGAGCGTCACCAATCGCAAGATGGACTGGGCGATGAGTTCATTGAACAAGACTTAAAGCAAAAAGAAAAACTGGATAAAAGCGCAGAGAAAATCACAGACTTTCTCGCCACACACAAAGAAAAAACAGGCAGTAAAGGCAAGCCCATTAAAAGCAATATTACCGACCCTGAAAAATTCATCGGGAATGAATTTTAACAGCAAAGCTGGCCTGAAAGGCGAGTCCATGGATAGGACGAGTAAAGCGCGAAAATGACCACCTCGAAAGGCACAATTCAAGGCTACAACGGGATAGCAATAAATGACGACAAGCACCAAGTTATACTGCAAGCACAGGCATGGGGCTCAGTGGGTGAGCAACAAACCTTACAGCCAGCGGTTAAACAATTAAAACAGCAGTTAGATAAACTGAACACAGATAAATCCGCAGACAAACACACAATCAAATTTACCGCAGACAGTGGTTTTAACAGCGAAGTAAACCTTGAATA
>NZ_LHPH01000074.1:0-781 GCF_001298125.1 Pseudoalteromonas porphyrae
AAGTTCTGCCCCCACGTATGCAGTACGCTTGTCATACCTAACTGACCATGCCTCTTTCGTTTCGCAAATTTGCTCAGCGTTTGCCATGCGGCTTTAAATAAACACTGATACAACGCGTTTGGGTTGTAGTGCGCAATGATATTTAACTCATGCGGGAGCGTAAAAACAAGGTGGAAATACCGACACGGTAATAAATCTTCCTGCTGTTTTTGCACCCATTTAGCCGTAGCCATCCCTTGGCAACGTGGACAATGGCGGTCTCGACAACTACACCCAATCTTTTGCGACTCACCACAGCTATCACATTGCCATGCTTGGTAACCTAACTGACCCGTTCTGCATGATTGCAGGTGCTGACAGACACGCAGTTGTTGATAGCTCATCGTATGATGTTGCCGATAACTCTCAAGATTTGAGTTTAAAATATCAGCGAGATGCAAAGCGCTCATTGTTTACTCCAACCCGCAAGCAAATCAATGCCGCCATGCCCTAATTCAGGTAACCAGTGTAAGTAACTTTGYRTSGTTYTAATRTCACTGTGACCAAGCTGGTGTTGCAGTTGATGAAGTGGCATACCTGATTCAAGTTGATGTGTTGCATAAGCATGGCGTAAGGCATGTGGATTACAGTGCGCTAAACCACACGCTTGTGCGTGTTTTCTCAATGGCTTCCTGAAGGTCGATGCTGACATAGGTTTATCCATTAACAATCGCGAGTAAAACATCCAACCCGTTGGGTGATACATTTTCCAGTAACAACGTAATTGATTCAGTACACTATC
>NZ_LHPH01000075.1:0-724 GCF_001298125.1 Pseudoalteromonas porphyrae
CCGGCTTGCCGCGCCCCTTGTGGTTATGGCGCTCGTTCTGGCGCCCCGGGTGCTTGCGGCCCTGACTGTTCCGCTTCTCGCCCTGCAGGCGGTCGAGCTTGCGGTGGGCGTGATCGGCCGACTGGGCATCCACCTTGCCGGCAGGCTGGCCGTCGAGATCGATGCGCTCGGCGTCCTCGCGCACCGCCTTGAGGTAGCGCGGCAGGTTGACGTAGCAAGCCAGCGCCCTTCGCACCAGCTTCTCGGGCCAGGGCTCGCGGCTGGCCAGCACCTCGTGGATGCCGACCATCAGCGGGCGGGTATGACCCTTGAAGAAGGCGGAGGGATAGCGCGTATACCATTCGTCGAGCAGCGCCTGGGGCGAGGGAGCCTCGCTTTGGGTGGCGCCTGAGTTGGCTGATCGCTCGATAAATCGAGCTCCTACATCGGAGCCGGATTTATCCGGCGATGCGGTCGCGATAGATCGCGCCCCATCATCAGCAGCCGAGGCAGCCACCTGACTGTCGTAGGAGCCGGATTTATCCGGCGATATCTGCGATGCGCCACCGTCTTCCTGGCGTGCCGCGGGCCGCCGACCAATCAGCGCCGAGAGCCCCTGGGAGCGACGCCCGGGGCGGAAGCCGCCCTCGGCGGGCTCGCCGCCGGCCAGGCGTTCGTGGAGATGGCGGTTGTGGGCCTCCAGCTCACTGTTCTGCTCGTCGAGCTCGCGATTCTCCTCCATGAG
>NZ_LHPH01000076.1:0-699 GCF_001298125.1 Pseudoalteromonas porphyrae
TACGGGTACTTAGATGTTTCAGTTCTCCGCGTTCGCCTCGTTAACCTATGTATTCAGTTAACGATACCTGCAAGCAGGTGGGTTTCCCCATTCGGAAATCCTAGTCTCAAGTGCTTTTTACTAGCTTGACTAGGCTTATCGCAAGTTAATACGTCCTTCATCGCCTCCAACTGCCAAGGCATCCACCGTGTACGCTTAGTCACTTAACCATACAACCCAAACGGGTCTTTGTTTCGTGACAGTTTAACTTCGCCAGAAGTTAATATTGAATACTAAAGTAGATACCAATTAATCATTTCAAAGAAACAATTAAATGGCACTGAATGATACTGCTATCATTCTTTTTTACTTTTGAAAACTCTGTATAAATAACAAATGTCATTCATACGAATTTTATTATCAGCTTTTCCAAATTTTTAAAGAGCATATTAATTAGTTAAACCCAAAGGCTAAAACTAACTAACAATCATCTGTGTGGACACTACGAACAAATAAGTTCTAAATCGTATAAGGAGGTGATCCAGCCCCAGGTTCCCCTAGGGCTACCTTGTTACGACTTCACCCCAGTCATGAATCACTCCGTGGTAAACGTCCTCCCGAGGGTTAGACTATCTACTTCTGGAGCAACCCACTCCCATGGTGTGACGGGCGGTGTGTACAAGGCCCGGGAACGTATTCACCGCGTCATTCTGATACGCG
>NZ_LHPH01000077.1:0-689 GCF_001298125.1 Pseudoalteromonas porphyrae
CCAGAAGTAGATAGTCTAACCCTCGGGAGGACGTTTACCACGGAGTGATTCATGACTGGGGTGAAGTCGTAACAAGGTAGCCCTAGGGGAACCTGGGGCTGGATCACCTCCTTATACGATTTAGAACTTATTTGTTCGTAGTGTCCACACAGATGATTGTTAGTTAGTTTTGCCCAGTGGGTTTAACTAATTAATATGCTCTTTAAAAATTTGGAAAAGCTGATAATAAAATTCGTATGAATAACATTTGTTATTTGTACAGAGTTTTCAAAAGTAAAAAAGAATGATAGCAGTATCATTCAGTGCCATTTAATTGTTTCTTTGAAATGATTAATTGGTATCTACTTTAGTATTCAATATTAACTTCTGGCGAAGTTAAACTGTCACAAAACAGTATGTTTATATTTCGATATAAACTTGCGATGTGGATTTGATGCTTAGGCAACGCCGCTGATATTTTTGTCGCTGGGCGCATAACGTGTTATGTAACCAAGCAAAAATTGATAGCAAGGCAGCATAAGTAACAAAGACCAAGCAAGACCCGTTTGGGTTGTATGGTTAAGTGACTAAGCGTACACGGTGGATGCCTTGGCAGTTGGAGGCGATGAAGGACGTATTAACTTGCGATAAGCCTAGTCAAGCTAGTAAAAAGCACTTGAGACTAGGATTTCCGAATGGGGAAACCCACC
>NZ_LHPH01000078.1:0-686 GCF_001298125.1 Pseudoalteromonas porphyrae
TACTATCGATTCAATAGTGGCGAAAGCTGCCGATCCATTGGTAAGCTATTAAATCGACACCATACAACTATCATGCGTGAAGTTAAGCGAAATAAGCCACCCTACTATGATTATTTCGATGAGGCAGCGCACGAAAAAGCGATGGCAAGAAGGAAGGTCGCTAGGCATGCAAGAAAAAGAAACAATAAGGCACTGTACGAGCTTGTGCAGAGTAAAATAGCAATGGGATGGTCTCCAGATGCTATAGCAGGTCGGCTTAAGAAGGATAACCCGTCAGATGAATTAATGTATGTCAGCCATGAAACAATCTATCAATGGGTGATTAAGGATTTTAAAGCAGGTGGAGAGCTATACAAAGACTTAGCTAAGAGGCATAAAAAAAGACGTAAACAACGTAAATATGGCGATTTACGTGGGCAAATTAAGAATAGAGTAAGTATTTGCGTATTCTCATGACTTTGATCACCGATTCTCATCAGCTTTGATCACCTGATTTATCATTTTGTAGAGCCGTTTTTAAATTAGCTTAACTGATCATCATCAGTCAATTTATTTAACTGTTTTCGTATCGATTCTCCTTTTAAGTTCAACTTAATCGAACCATGAATTAGCCTATCTAAAATGGCGTCAGCATGGGTTGATTCTCCGATCATCTCATGCCAGTTTTCCTGCGGGAGCTGACTTAT
>NZ_LHPH01000079.1:0-685 GCF_001298125.1 Pseudoalteromonas porphyrae
CCTCCATGAACATGCCGATCAGCAGCAGGAAGAGGTTGAGCAAGAGCATCAACAACAGCGGATTCTCGGTGACGCCAAGAAACCCTTCCAGCACCATCTGCGGCACGTTCTCCATGGTCAGCATGCGCGCCAGCATCGCCGAGAAGAACACCAGCACCAGCAGCGTGCCGGCGGTCTGCCCCGCGCGCCACAGCACGCCATGCAGGTCGGCCAGGCGCAGTTCACGGTAGTACCAGATACTGATGGGGATGGCGTAAAGCACGGCGATGGCCGCGGCCTCGGTGGGCGTGGTCACGCCACCATAGATGCAGCCAAGGATGATCATGGGCATGGCCAGGCCCAGCGCCGCGCGGCGCGTCTGACCGGCGATATCGCGCACCACCACCGGCAGCGGAGCCGGTTCGGGCTTCTCCAGTGGCATGTGGCGAGTCAGCACGCGGTTCCAGAAACAGAACAGCAGCACCAGCAACACCCCAGGCAGCACCGGCGCCAGGAAGGACGCGGTGACCGAAGTGCCCGACACCCAGCCGTAGATGATCATCGAGGCGCTGGGCGGGATCAGCAGCGCCAGCACCGCCGAGGTGGAGACCAGCGCCGTGGCATAGCCGCGGTCGTAGCCGCGCTCCACCATGCGCGGGATCATGATCTTGCCCACCGCGGCTACCGCCGAGGAGGCCATGCCCGA
>NZ_LHPH01000080.1:0-679 GCF_001298125.1 Pseudoalteromonas porphyrae
GAGCGTGACCAGCCAGGTGGGTACGGGGCCACCTACCAGGTGGTGAATCCCCACCTGGCTGTAGAAGAGTGCCAGTGACCAGAAACCTATCAGGGAGAGCTGATAGGAGATGATCGGGCGGCCGAGAATCTTGGGAATCATGTAGTAGGCGATACCGACCCCGATGGGGGTCACCCAAAGTCCCAGGACGTTATGGGCGAACCACCAGTTGACGGTGGCTCCCGAGGCCCCGGGGAACACCACGGGCAGGTTGGCCAGCAGGAAGAGGATGGGGAACCACACCAGCGCGGCCAGCAGGTACCAGCTGGTGACGTAGAGATGTGATACCCGTCGGTTGGCGGCCGTCAGCAACAGCGGAATGGCACACAGGCCACCGCCGATCACGAACAGGATGTCGACCTGCCAGGGAAACTCGAGCCACTCCTCTCCGTCGGAGAGTCCCAGACTGATCGCCACCAGGCCGAGCATCATGCCGAGGTTCCAGAGCACGGCCCCCGATAAGGCGAATCGTCCGCCTACTAATGCCGTCTTGAACAGTCGCGGTATCAGGAAGATTGCCACCCCGACACCGGCCATGGATGCCCAACCATAGGCAACTGCGTTGAGGTGCATGGGGCGAACCCGGCCGAAAGTCAGCCATTCACTATCAGCCAGCAACTCGGGCCAGTGGAATTTGCCC
>NZ_LHPH01000081.1:0-678 GCF_001298125.1 Pseudoalteromonas porphyrae
CTGCCGTCGCCCCATTGGACTGTCTATTTTAACTTTCATTTTGTCGATATAGCTTAGCTTTTTACGTGATTCATCATTTTTAAACTGTACTTGCCGCCCTGTTTTTATTGGTGGCTTTCGCATGCATTGCTGTTGCAGTGGGCATACTTTGCAATCTTTTAAGTAACCGCAGAATCGCGTGTATTCTTGATTGTGACTCTTTACATTAACCCCGCTTCGCCACATACCATTGCCTGCGGGGCAGAGGCAGGTTTGGGTTGTTTCATCATAATGAAAGTCGTCTGAGATAAATAACCGTGGCTTGCCTTTACTGCGTTTTAGTCGGCGTTTTTCTTGCTCTGTTTCATACGTTTGACTGTCTTTAAACAGCGGGTTTCGTTTTCTAAATTGGTTATCCGCAATATAAGTATCAAAGCCACTTTTCGCCATGTATTCAAGGTTTACTTCGCTGTTAAAACCACTGTCTGCGGTAAATTTGATTGTGTGTTTGTCTGCGGATTTATCTGTGTTCAGTTTATCTAACTGCTGTTTTAATTGTTTAACCGCTGGCTGTAAGGTTTGTTGCTCACCCACTGAGCCCCATGCCTGTGCTTGCAGTATAACTTGGTGCTTGTCGTCATTTATTGCTATCCCGTTGTAGCCTTGAATTGTGCCTTTCGAGGTGGTCATTTTCGCGCT
>NZ_LHPH01000010.1:0-142074 GCF_001298125.1 Pseudoalteromonas porphyrae
TAAGAAGACAATTATCAGCATTTTCAAATTTTAGTTAGTGCGTAGAGATACGAACTGACACCAAATTTGCTTGGTGACAATAGCGTTTTGGACCCACCTGATCCCATGCCGAACTCAGTAGTGAAACGAAACAGCGCCGATGATAGTGTAGCATTTGTTATGTGAAAGTAGGTCATCGCCAGGCTCCAAATAAAGAAAGCCCGACTCATAGAGTCGGGCTTTTTTACGTCTGCAGGAAAGTGAAAAAGTGAGCAAGGTGCAAGGTGGTCAATGTCGCTCAGGCGTTCATCTGAAAGCGATATACCCTCATATATCGGTTGTCGCGATAAATCACGACCGACGGTTTTACAATCAACTTGCAGGTATTTTATTGTAGGTCAGGCTTTAGCTTGAAGGCATATACAGTATTCCCCAGAGCCCCATATACTCTCTTCGCAACGCATTTTCATGTCACGATAAATCACGATCTACAATAGGTTGACAGCAAGGGACTATATTTTTTCAGGATAGCTTGGTCTCTTGAACAGTAAATACAAACTCCATAAGTGAACAGCAACTTGTGCAAATTATTATCTTTATTGACTGGGCTATAACTAACTGTAACTATTATGCCTGCTAATGAGGTTGTTAAGGGAAGTGGTCGATATGTCTTGTATACAGGTTGTAATTATTGAGGATGAGAAAGCGATTGCTGATACGTTAATTCATACACTCGAAATGGATGGATTTAAAGTCGCCTGGTTTTCAACTGCTGGCGCGGGGCTTGAACATTTAAAAGCAATTAGTACTGATTTACTCATTTTGGATATTGGTTTACCCGATGCTAACGGTTTTGAGTTATGTAAGCAGATCCGAGAGTTTTCATCATTACCTATTATTTTTTTAACAGCCCGCAATGATGAAATAGATCGTGTAGTTGGTTTAGAGATAGGTGGTGATGACTACGTTACTAAGCCGTTTAGCCCTAGAGAAATGCTAGCTCGCGTGAAACTTCGTTTAAAACCACATCGTGTTTCGGCGCCACTGTTAGATTCCTTTCAAAGTAAACCTGTGCTTTATAGTGAAAACTACGATTATTATTATGCAAAGCAATCGCTTGGTCTAACTGCTTTGGAGTTTAAGGTACTCGATAAACTAGTCTCACAACCACGGCAGGTATTTTCTCGCGAGCAATTATTATCATCAGCTGAACTATGCCAAGAGAGTATGTATGCTCGTAATATTGATAGTCATATTAAAGCGATTAGAAACAAGTTACGCACAGCAGGTACAGATGAATTGATTCATACAAAGCGTGGCTTTGGGTACTTTTATGAGCCCGTTTAAACAGATTACTCAAGGGTTATCTCGATTTAAGCGCTGGCCTAAAATCCCTCTGGGGTTTAGATTATTTTTACTCTATTTTGTACTCGTTATATTAACAACTTACTTGGTTAGCTCTACTGTAATGCGCGAAATAAAACCAACGGTGCGTCAAGTAAGTGAAGAAACTCTCGTTGATATGGCTAATTTACTCGCTGTCATGGCCCGAGAAGATCTTGTTCAGGGTACATTGGTAGAAGGTAAGTTCGCTAAACAGATTAATTCATACGGTATGCGAGAGCCTAATGCGGCCATTTGGGGGATTAGCAAGCCTGCAATTAATCACCGTATTTATATTACTAATGCTGATGGAGTTGTTGTCCTTGATTCTTGGCAGCAAGATATAGGTAAAGATTTTTCGCGCTGGAATGATGTGTATCTGACATTACGAGGAGAATATGGTGCACGCTCTACAGCCTTGGATTCAAGTGATCCCCTTTCTACTGTGATGCATGTAGCTGCGCCGATTATCCATAATGAAAAAATCATTGGCGCTGTCACGGTAGCTAAAGCAAACCGATCGGTGCAACCATTTATTAATATGTCTAAGTACCGTGTATTAAGTTGGCTAGCGGTGATGAGTATATTGGCATTAATAGTAGGGGCTTTGATCGCTTGGCGGATCAATAGCGCTTTGTATAAGCTAGCTAATTATGCCGACAAAATAGGCCGGGGTGAAAAGGCCAATAAACCGACTTTTAGAGTATTTTATGAATATGGGTTACTCAGTGATGCACTTGAGAAAATGCGCCGTCAACTAGATGGTAAAAGCTATGTAGAAAACTATGTGCAAACTCTAACACATGAATTGAAAAGTCCATTATCAGCGATTAAAGGCGCGAGTGAGATCCTACAAACCCCGCTAAGTAATGATAAACAGCAGTTATTTGCTAGTAATATTGAATCAGAAACAGCACGAATGCAAAAGTTGATAGATAAGTTATTAGCATTAACGAAACTAGAGCAACTTCCTGAACTTGAAAAGCGAGAAGTTATTTTTATAGCCCCATTACTTGAGGCAATAAAGGGTTCTTTTATAGCTAAAGCCACTAATAAAAATGCCCTAATAACAATTCAATGTGACTCTAGTATGCAGTTAATGGGAGACCGCTTTTTAATACAGCAGGCTTTTTATAACATTGTTGATAATGCGTTCGACTTTTTATTCGAAAGCGGTCAAATCAATATCTTCGTAGAATTACGTCAGCGCATGGTGAGTATTAAAATTAGTAATACGGGCTCTTGTATTCCTGATTATGCGCTGTTGCGCATTACAGAGCGCTTTTACTCACTGCCTCGTGCTAACGGTAATAAAAGCACAGGCTTAGGTTTAAATTTTGTAGAGCAAGTCATTAAATTACATAAAGGGGAACTCACTATAAGTAATATTGAACAAGGGGTGTTGGTTGAGATCACAGTACCAACTCCATAAAAGCTCCACTTAAGACCCACCATAACTCCACATAGCTTCGTTACCATGTATACCCAAGCCACCTCAAGATGCAGAATTCAGCGTTTCACAGGGGCTTAATATCAAGGCGTTACTTTGAAACAATGGCAATCCCTTTTAAGAAGGAACAACGATGAGAGTAAGTCCCTGTGAAGCGCCCTGCGGGTTGGTTTTAAAGCGATTTATACTACGTTATTGATTTTAACAATAGAACCACTATTACTTGCAATCAATGCCTTGCCTAAATCGCTTTAAATTCCAACTGAAACTCGCATCTTGAGGTGGCTTGGGTATATTTAAATAATACATGGAGCGAATATAGATGAAACAAAAAATAGAAACAAAATTGTTGATAATCATAGGTTTAATTGTCCTGCTACTTATCCCAATTTTTATGATCCAAAATTTAATAGATGAGCGAGCTGATCTGCAAGATCAAGTTCAAGCAGATATTGCAAAAAGTAGTAGTGCTGAGCAACAAATTATTGGTCCTTTTATTCATGCTGAATATATTGAAACCAGCACTCGAGATGGTAAAACGATAGATCATGCCGTAAGTGTTTTGCTATTGCCTGAATCACTGAATATAGACAGCACATTATCAACATTCGAAAAATACCGGGGCATTTATAAAGCTCTTCTATATCGTTCAAAAAATAGGTTTGATGGTGTGTTTGATACAACGTCATTAAAACCATTAGCAGGCAAAAAAATAAAGCGGCTTAATCTTGTTATGGCCATTGCTGATATCCGAGGGATTGGGCAAGGCTCTCAAATAAGTATGAATGATCACACCTACAAATTGTTACCGGGTACGCAAATCGCACAATTACCAGAAGGGGTTCGTATTGAACTTGATTATGCAAGCATCATGGAAGCGCCTATTTTACCGTACCAAATTGACTTAAATTTGCAAGGTATGCGCAAACTTGCTTTAGCGCCTGTTGGCAAAGAAACCTCATTAACGATGCAAGCTGATTGGCCTCATCCAAGTTTTGTCGGCGACTACCTCCCAATTGAATCGAATATTTCACAGCAAAGCTTCTCAGCAAGTTGGCAAACAAATTATTTTGCCACGAACCTGCAGGAGTTATTTAACCATTGTTTATTTCAAAATGAATGTGCGCAATTTAAGCAGCGCAGCATGGGGGTTAATTTAGTTGATGGCGTAAATCATTATCTTAAAAGTTATCGCGCAAGTAATTATGCTTTACTCGTGATCTTACTGGTGTTTGCTAGTTTCTTTTTACTTGAGGTATTGCGTGGTGAGCCAATACACCCTGTACAATATGGTTTTGTCGGACTTGCTCTAGCTGTTTTTTATTTACTGTTGATTTCTTTAAGTGAGCATTTAGGGTTTAATCTGGCGTATCTTTTATCAGCTCTTTCATCCGCATTTTTACTCAGTATCTATGTTGCGGGCATGCTTAAAAATAGTAAACATGGTGGGTTTTTCTTCCTCGGTGTTGTGTTTTTATATGGTTTATTATTTGGCTTATTAAGTGCGGAAGATTATGCATTATTGATGGGCAGTGTATTGGTGTTTGCAGTACTCAGTTTGATTATGATGCTCACTCGAACCGTAAACTGGTATAGCACAAAGCCGCAAGCTGATAACGAGGTTACTTAAGTAACCTTCGCTCAAATAATAAAAGGGCTGATAATTTTATCGGCCCTTTTATGATTATTCAGAGTTCAGGTTTATTAACTATTAGACAAAAATACAGTTAGCTTTTCGCCTATTTTTAAATGGTCGCTTGAGAGATTATTCCATTGTTTTAGTTTATTTATACTGACTTTGTAATGCTTCGCGATTTTCCATAAGCTTTCTCCCGATTTTACTTTATGCTCAATTTCTTGATCGGCAAGTATAGGGAGGATCAATTTACTCCCCGCGCGAATGCGGTTACTCGTTAGGTTATTAAATGCTTTTAATTGATTCACACTGATCGCATAGCGTTTAGCTATCACACTGAGACTGTCACCAGATTGAATTGTATAATGCTGCCATTGACTGAAATCGTTACTTTTTTGACTTGCGAGCATGCTTTTAAATGCGGCTTGTTTATCTATAGGGACAACGATGTGCGGTGCATCAATAATAGCAGGAAAGCGGATCACGCCATTATTTAATGATTCTAGTTGTTGCCATTTATCTTTGTTATCTAAAATAACCGATCCCGATACAGGCACCACAGCAATAGCATTTTTATTTGGAATTACTGGAAATGCCATTTTCTGGCTTTTTAATAATTGCGCCGCAGCAAGTAATTTAGGTACGTACTGACTTGTTTGTTTTGGTAACTTTAAACTAAAAAAATCGGTCGGTTTACCCTGTTTTTTATTGTTACGAATTGCCCTCAATACACGTCCTTCGCCTAGATTATAGGCCGCAACAGTATGATACCAATCACCGTCAAAACGTAGATATAAATACTCCATAAAATCGAGCGCTGCGCGGGTACTATCTATAACATCCTGACGCCCATCGTACCAAGGAGATATGTGCACTTTAAAGTGCTTGGCAATTGCGGGAGTCAGTTGCCATAACCCTGAAGCATGTTTATGTGAATAGGCACTTGCATCAAAGTCACTTTCAATCAGCGGCATTAATGCCAATTCAATGGGTAACCCGCGTTTTTCGACTTCGTTTACAATATAGTAAAGGTAAGGTTCGGCTCGGCGGCTAATTTCATCCATATAGTTTGGGTGAGATAAATACCACGCTATGCGTTGCTGTACATCTGGGTGGCTTGAATTAGCAAAGCTTAACTGTACGCGAATACGTTGCCAAACATCATCTAGCGTTTGAGGGGCTAAAGGCGCTACCTGCTCAATCGCTTCACTTTGCTGACTAATAACGGAGCTTGGCTGTGCTGTAATAACTGTTTGAGGGGTTGGCTTTTCAGATGTGGTTTCACAGCCAGATAAAACAAAAATGAGCGGAAAAATACCGATATATCGATTAGAAAACACGTATGAAATCACTCCTAAAATGTCGATGAGGTCAGCCTAGCTAAAAACGAACGCTAGCTGGAGAGTACTAACAACACTAGGGCGTGTTGACCTTTGTGGATTGAAGTTTGTTCAATCTAGGGGCGATTTAATCGCGGCGCGAGGTTTGTAACCTAGCGGGCTAAGCAAAAACCGAGCAAAGCTTCCGCGTCCTGCTCACGCCCCTTACCTACATCCGTGTAGGTAACAAAGAGTCAATCGCCCCTAGGAAGAACCCTTTGGGCAGCGCATGTTTGGCATTTATACTGCGTTATCGCCTATTTATGGGGAACAACCACACACCATAGGCGCTGCCTTGCCTAAATACCAAACAGTCTGCTGCAAAATCAATCACGAAAGGTCAACACGCCCTAATATTACTATGTTAATTAGCATCTTAACCAAAGTTGGGGTTAATTAATATTTAAGTGAGTTTTAAATTGATCTTTATAACGTCGGGATAAATTAAGTACCTTACCCGTGGTTAGTTTTATTTCACTATCGCCGCTAGATAATGGTGTGATCGATTCAACTGCATCTAAGCGAATTGCATGAGAGCGATGAATACGGCAAAACCCTTGAGATTCTAAATTACTGCTAAGCTGAGTTAATGTAGCGCGAAGTGGGTAAATACGTTCTGCGCAGTGCAGGTTTACATAATTCCCAGATGATTCTAACCAGTCTATGTTGTTCACTTTAACGATAAACTCTTTACCGAGCTTTTTTACTAAAAAACGATCGAATTGGGTGGGGATAAGCTCTTCTTCATTATTTGCCAAAGTGGTCGCTTCCCCTATGATTTGAGCGAAAACATAACTAAATACTTTAATAACGACGATAAAAAACAAAAACGCCCACAGATCTTTGCGGTATTCATATAACAGCTCAAACCAATTCAGGCCAAAGTCATAAGCGCGCGCTTGTAGCCAATAGATAAGCTTGCGCAATCCAATCATCACCCCAACGTGCAGCACACAATAAAGTACAGATGCTGCAAAATATAAAGCGATTGAGCGGTTCACTGCTTGCCAATTAAAAGGATGGTGTTTTAGCAAGTATAAAAGAGCTGGTATGAGTAATAAGGTACTAACAGCGCTCGTGTATTCCCACACAAAAGGCTCCCACAACAGAAATGGTAATGCGCCATCGCGCTGCGCTTCCATAATTTGAGAGGTGGCGTTAATACTGTTGTTAATAAACACATACAATGCTAGAGAAATAGCGGCATACCATTTTTGGTAGTGTTGAAAGTGGTGTAGTTGAGCGCTATTTAATGTGTGCATACTTTACAGAGTTATCGCAAAAATTATTCCAATAAGCTTGAGCATAGCAAGCAGGTAATAATAGGCAATACTTTTCATCGGCTACCGTCCCTGTGAGCCACCGTTTATCCCTACGTATTGTTTTATCAGCCTTTTATACTGGGAATTAAGATTATCTTCACTACATTAATACACATATTAAGGTATGGATGTAAGTCATGGTCAAACAACTAAAAAATGGGCTAGGGAGTGTTTTTTCACCTTGGCGAAATGTGTTTAATCACTCTTGTGAAAGTTTACCGCGGCGCTATGAGCTCGATTGGCTAAGAGTGTTGGCATTTGGTTTACTTATTTTTTATCACACAGGTATGCTGTACAGCCAAAGCTGGGGTTTTCATTTCAAAAGCCAATATCTAAGCAGCGGTGTTGAAAATGCCATGCTATTACTATCGCCCTGGCGAATGGGACTGATTTGGTTTATCTCTGGCGTTGCACTGCGCTTCATTGCGGCGCGTTTGTCTTTTTGGGATTTTTTAGTTAGTCGCAGTATACTCATATTATTGCCCTTGCTTGTTGGGATCTGGTTTGTAGTTCCGGTACAGCTGTATGCGCAAATGTCACAAGAAAGTGGTTTAACGCTGAATTATTGGCAGTTTTATCAGGCATTTTTTGATTTATCACACCCGATTTTTAAAAATTATAGTGCCGGTATTTGGCCCCATGTTGATGTAAATCACCTTTGGTATTTACGCTCATTATGGCAATTTACCTTGTTGCTTGTGCTGATTTTACCTTTACTACATCTTTCTAAAGTTCAGGCTTTAATTACGTACTTGTGTGAGCAGTCACTGCTTATTATTTTCATTGTATTACTGTTGCCGCTTTGCGCGCTAAAATTGAGCTGGCCGAGTGATACGTTTCGTTATCCCATGGGCGCGTTGTTTTTACTTTATGGTTATTTGCTTGCGTGGCAGCCAGTATTTTATAACCAATTACTGCGCTGTTGGCGGGTGTTGCTAGGGCTATTTATTGTCGGTTATCTATTAGTTGTTGCGGGCTATCATATTATTTGGCAAAACCCTGCATCTAGCCAATGGCAAATCACTAGCATGGACATGCTTTATACCACCCAGCGTTTACTTGGTGTAGTACTGATGTTAGCCCTCGCACAGCGTTTTTTGAATCGCAACCATCCGATACTTAGCAAGCTTAATGGCGCCGTTTTCCCATTTTATATTTTACATCAAAGCGTGATCATCGCCTTGGCGTTTTGGTTTACGCCAATGCAATTGGGAGTAATCATTGAGCCTCTTGCTATCATCAGTCTTACTTTTATGATTTGTTGGTTTTTCTATGAAGTGATTAGCGGATTCGATGTTCTTTGCCCGTTGTTTGGTATAAAGCCTAGCGGGCAATACAGCAGAAAACTTCGCTTTTATGCGCGGTTGATTGGATTTGGGATTATTAGCCCGTTGATGTTGGTATTACTTATTTAGAAAGTGATTTAAGAAGTGATTTAGGGCTGAGTTAAGAGTTGCCCTGCATTATTAGTTGTCATAAAAAAACCATAAAACAGTAGCCCATTAGTCATACACATGTGATGCACTATGCCCCAATTAATTATCCAAAAAATTAAAAGGGTTTTTTCATGCTAAAACGTTCATTGCTCGCAATTTCATTACTTTGTGCTTTAACAGGGTGCTCGCTTGATGGCGACGACGGTTTAACTGGTCCGCAGGGAGAGCAAGGAGCTGCCGGTGTTGATGGTCAAAATGGAGTTGATGGGGGCGATGGCGCTAATGGTGAAAATGGTCAAGACGCGAATCGACTTTTAGATATTAACTTAGTTGGTCGCGCGGTACTAAATGCACAAAGCCCTGAAGGGGCAGCTGAAATTGTTGCTTACCAGGCTTCAAAAAAGTGGATTTATGCAATTAACAGCTCCGGTGATGTTGCCGTTGTAAATATTTTGCCAGCACAAAGCCTTGATAGCGCCGCCATGGTAAAAAATAATGAAGGCATTGTTACGGCAACTAATTTAACAAGCGCGATCACCATTACTTTAAATGATCACACCACCGGTGATGCAAACAGTATTGCAATTGATGAGAATAACCAGATCCTTGCTGTGGCAATGGCATCTAAAACGGTTGGTGAAGCAGGTTACATTGCCTTTTATAACATCGCAGGCGATGTCCCTGTTTTTATTAAAAATGTAATGGTTGGTGCATTGCCAGATATGGTGACATTCACCCATGACGGTAGCAAGGTAGTGGTTGCAAATGAAGGTGAGCCTGCAGGCGATTACAGTGTAGATCCACTTGGCAGTATTAGCATTATCAGTGTTAATAACGGGGCGATTGCAGATGCAGCTACAATGCTTGATTTTACAGCCTATAACGACAAACAAACAGAGCTAGAGGCACAAGGTTTTGTATTTGCCAATCCCACAGGGCGAACGATTAATGGCAAGGTTATTAATACAACGGTGGCAATGGATTTAGAGCCTGAGTATGTCAGTATCTCCAAAGATAACCGCTACGCGTACGTGTCTATTCAAGAAAATAACGGCTTGGCTGTGGTTGATTTAACAGACAACAGCCTAAAGTTGATGGGGCTTGGTTTTAAAGATTGGTCTAACTTGACCATGGATGCGTCAGATAAAGACGGCAAAGTTAATTTTCAGAAGTACCCAGGTTTATTTGGTATGTATCAGCCAGATACTATTTCCAGCTTTAGCTACAAAGGGGCAAACTTCATTGTCAGTGCAAACGAAGGTGATGGCCGAGAGTACTTTTTTGATGCAGCCAATGCCGCAGACTGTACAGCAAAAGGCGGTCTTGATTTTGACGATAAAGACGGCTGCTTGGCGTACATTGATGAGTCACGCGCAAAAGATTTAACGCTCGCGGCGAACTTCTCTTATCTGAATAACGACAATGACGATATTGGCCGTTTAAAAGTAACCACAGTGAAAGGCGATGCAGATAACGATGGGCAATATGAGCAGCTTTATACTTACGGTGCACGCTCATTCACTATTTGGGATAGCAATGGCTTAGTGGTATTTGATTCTGGGGATCAAATTGAGCGCATTACCGCATCTATCCATGGCAGCGCGTTTAATAACGATGAAGATACCAATGAAGGCGATACCCGCTCAGATGCTAAAGGGCCGGAGCCTGAAGCATTAGCGCTTGGTAAAGTTGGCGAGCGTTTATTTGCGTTTGTTGGATTAGAGCGTATGGGTGGCATTATGGTATACGACATCACCAACCCATTTGACGTTAAATACACTGATTATTTTTATAACCGTGGCACGACAGAAGGGGCAGATATCACTGGCGATTTAGCGCCAGAGGGCATGGCATTTGTACCAGCTGAGCAAAGTGCGACAGGCAAAGCATTGCTGATTGTAGGTAATGAAATATCAGGTTCAATAGCAGTATGGGAAATTGCACTTAAGTAATTATTTAACTTAAAAATGGCGCACATACACAGTGCGTCCTTTTATTTTCTAGCGCGTAAAGGTGTTTACTGTAGGGTTATATTTTAGGTTGTCGCCATAAATGACGACCTACAATGTAGGGCGTGCTTTAGCGCGAAAAGGTGTTTGCTGTAGGGTTATACTTTGGATTGTCGCCATAAATGACGACCTACAATGTAGGACGTGCTTTAGCGCGTAAAGGTGAATTTGGCTGTTTATGCTGTGTCGCCATAAATGACGACCTACAATGTAGGGCGTGCTTTAGCGCGTAAAGGTGTTTACTGTAGGGTTATACTTTAGGTTGTCGCCATAAATGACGACCTACAATGTAATGGCGTACTAAACAGTGCGCCATTTTATTATGTGGTTGAGTTATTCCAAAATTGGTTTTGGCGTATCGTCAAATGCACTATTTTTCACCAAACCTCGGCGTTTGTATTGCGCTAAAGTAAAACAAAACCCCGCTACAACTAACAACATCGCATTGACTAAAACCACATCTAATAATTGGTAACTGTGCGTGGTGTGTCCAAAAATAGTATTTATAAGGTCGTAAATAGGGCAAATTGTAAATAGTAATGCTGCAACAAATAACTGTTGTACCATCGCTAAACGAACGCGCTGGCGCTGCATACTATTAAATATTGCATGTAATAAACTGACTCCAATAGCACAAAAGAACAAGGTAGGCAGTAGTTCGGTTCGATCCCAGCTAATAGGAGTAAGCCGTGCGCCAATAAAGCTGCAGGCTACGGCGATTAATGTTCCTGTTGAAAGAGCTAAGGTCATGGCTTTTACAAAAGCTAATCCTCGCTTACTTTGTTGGCGGTTATTTTCTCGCTTTTCTAGCCAAATAAGGTTGCCGGATAAAATTAAATAACAACAACTAAACCCTAAAATAAAGTACACAAACTTAAGCGTGATCCCACCAAACTCGCCAAAATGTAGATTACTTAGTACAGTGTAAGTGGCTGCTGTAGGCGCTTGCTTTGAATTATACTCATCAATAAACGAGGCATCTTTAAGCTTATAAGTAAGGTATGTTGTGGGCACTAAACTGTTTTGCTCATGTAGCCTAACTTCTACCTCGCCATTTTCGTCTCCTGCACCATAAATGTTTATTATTTTAATAGCTTGGTTTGGGTACTGTGTTTGGGTTTTTTTGAGGATGACATCAACTTGGCTATTGTTTACAGCATTGCCAGAATATTCCACTTGAGGGAATTGAAAAAAGCCTGCCGTTTGTATTAAAGCAGGTATATCACCTTTAAAAACAGCAAAACCAAAACCTGCTTGTAGCACAATACTTAAATTAAACATAACCCCAGTCAGTGCAAAAACAAAGGTAAATGGCAGTGATGAAACACCAATTAAAGTATGCCCATCAAGGTAAGTATCTTTATTACGATTTGTACGGTATTGATAAAAATGACTGATCATTTTTTTCAATACCATACATAAACCAGACATCACCATCACAAAAAAGAGCAAGGTAATTACACCCACTATTTCAGTGCCATAAGGGAGTAATAAGCTGATATGTAAATTATAGAGCATGTCACTCAAATAAAAGGTATCAAGATCAAATGGTAGCTGCTGCCCTGTAACAGCATCAAAATTTAGCTGGTGGTCAACATGATGACCATCCGCAGTTTCAGTTTCGAACGCGGTGTAATAATAAGGTTGCTCTGCTGATGGTAGTGCAATTAATAAATTATGATGGGCAGGAATAGCAAAATTTTGAGCTGCGATATTATCTAGAATTGTTGATACAGGCACCACTTCACCCGAAGCGGCCGCAGGAGCATGATACTGGCTATCCCACTGTGTAATATTATGGCGGAAAAACGAAATTGAGCCGCACACAAATACAATCATTAATACGCCAGAGATAATTAACCCAAGCCACGCATGAGCATGTGTAAGGTTTTTTAAGGTCTCTTTATTCATACTGTTGGCCCCGTAGCAGTTAAAAATACGCCAATGAAGATAATAATGGTTGGAATGGCCGCCTTAGCAGCTCTTAACCATGCTTGTTTATTTGTATTTGCACCATAGCACCAAGTCATCACGCCAGCCCATGCTGATAAAGCGAATACCAATCCAAGCGCTAAAATAAGCCCGACTAGTTGAGGGAATATTAAGCTAATGATGCTTGGCACCAGTATCATTACAATTAAGCCACTTAACATTCCGGCAAATGTTTTATGCCACATGAGTTGCTCCTAATAAGTGAAATACCGCCGCGAGGCAGCAAAAAAAACCAACGCTTGGCCAAGCCCATTTAGGTCTGTGCGAGAGTAAAAAAACAGGGGCAGGAATAAAAAACATAAATAAAATGAATACGTAAAGAAGCGCAATAAAAATGCCTGTATTAGCAATAAGCATCAGCGATACAGTTAAAATTAATAAACCGGTCGTAAACAACAAGGTTAACCATTTTGGCGGTACACGCTGATTGGGGTTTATAAATTTTTGCCTAGGGCTTGCCCCATATAACAAAATGCCACACAGCCAATAAGCTGGTAGCAAAAAAAAGTAGCTCATTTCTATTCCTTTAAATATTATTTTTATATTGTTTAAACGACAAAAAGACGCCAGCTGAACTGACATCTTTTTAAACCAACTATCTGGCGCTTTGCAGAGGCTTACTCTCTGCAAAGCGCCTAGGTTCTGACCCTGTGAAGCGCTGAATCATGCATTTATACCCAAGCGACCTCAAGATGTGAGTTTCAGTTGGAATTTAAAGCGATTTAGGCAAGGCATTGATTGCAAGTAATAGTGGTTCTATTGTTAAAATCAATAACGTAGTATAAATCGCTTTAAAACCAACCCGCAGGGCGCTTCACAGGGACTCACTCTCATCGTTGTTACTTCTTAAAAGGGATTGCCATTATTGCAAAGTAACGCCTTGATATTAAGCCCCTGTGAAACGCTGAATGCTGCATCTTGAGGTGGCTTGGGTATACAAGGCTTAGGTAATTTTTACTTACAAATCAAATACACCACGAATATTAAGTGCAAACTCTCTTGGTTTTCCTAAATCAGGATTTCTGACTCCGTTTGAAGTGAAATATTCTTCATCCAGCAGGTTTTTGCCAATGAGGTAAACGCCTACAGATTCCCACTCATAGCCGATTTGTAAGTTCACTAAAGTACGTGCATCATTGTGTAGATCATAATAAGGGTCACCCGGCTTATCGCCATTACGTTCAGGGTTGATAGCAGTAGGTGCATTGCTTGCATAATTAAGGTTTAGGTTGGTAAAAAAGCCATTATCAGCTTGATAGGTTAAACCTAAATTATGGGTTCTTTGTGGAGCCATAAAGCGACGCCCAGATAAATCGGTTTCTTTAAAGCCATCAGCAACCGGGATGCTTATTTTAAAATTAGTAAACTCAGTGCCAGAGTAGCCAATGGCCGCATATGCCGTCAGGTTGTTGCTTACTAAATAATTCAGCTCTAGCTCAAAGCCTTGGACTTTTGAGCTTCCGGCATTTTTTGTTTCTCTATCATAGGTATTTGTAGATAGCTGCACATCAACTTGTTGATCTTTCCAATCAATGTAGAACAGATTGGCATTTACCGTTAACTTATTATCAAGCCAAGTTGAGCGGTATGAAAGTTCATAATTGTCTGTATATTCAGCATCATACTCAAAAATTTTACTAGTTGCTTGGTTTACACCTACGCCACCAGAACGGTAGCCTTTTTGGTAAGTGAAACTCGCTGTCGCATTATCATTAATGTGATAGCTGGCACCAATTTTAGGTAATAGAGTGTTAAATGATGCGTCTACCATTGGCGCTGTTTTTGATGCTTGTGCAGCAAAGGCCAACAGTTTATTGTTTATACCCGTAATAAGGGGGGTAATACCTTCAAGAGGAGTGCCTGAGTAATTGGCTGGGTTAGGCATTTTGTCTTGATTTAAAATAGTGTACTTAGCGTCATTAGCGTTGCTTTGTTTTTCTTTATCGAAGCGGATACCGGCAAGTAAATCCCATTGATTATTTAAATGCCATACACCATCGGCAAACAGTGCATAACTGGTTACTTCGCTGCTTAGCTGCGTATAAATTTCTGTTGTTGCGGGGTTAAATGCATCGTATTGGCTGTAAACTAAGTCAGCAATATTTTTTGGCAATTTAAACTGCGCTTGCAAGCCATCGCTAGATAAACCAAACCTGGATAACTGATAATGATTTAAGCCAGTGCTAGTACTCTCGCTGTCAGCGTTAAAATAGTAACCACCTAACACACCGCTAAAGCTATCATAATCAAACGTTAAGCGAAGTTCCTGACTTAACGTATCAATATTAGAGTCATTACTGCGAGTGCTGCCAGTATCGACTGTTGGCTCTATACCCCTTTTAGCCACATAATCAGAGTCCCAGACAAAGGAAGTGTCTACAGTTGAATAGGTAGTATAAGACGCAATCGATAAGTGATCGTCAATATCGTATTGCAACGTTAAAGAGGCAAGATCAGAGCTGGTTTTTCGTCTACGGGGATCATTAAAAACGGTTACGCGATTTTCAAAAGGGTTTTGACCTTCGGCAATTGCTAGTGTAGTCGTACCGTACGATCGCTCAGCATTCATTAGACTTAATTGGGCAGAGAACCCTTCTAAATTTGTGGGTTCATATAAAAACTTAAGGCGGTATGTGTGTTCATCAGAGGCACTGGCATCTGAATTATCAAATGTATTTTTTACGGTGCCGTCATCGCTGGTTTCTTCTGCACTAAAGCGAAATGCAAGTTGCTCATCAACAATACCACCTCCAATAGCAACACCTACATCCTGGTGGCCATGGGATCCTACGGTAAGTTTATACTTGCCTTGCCAGTCATAGGTTGGGTTTTGTGTATTTAAAATTACAGCACCCGCTAATGCATTTCTGCCTTGTAGTGTTGATTGCGGACCGCGTAAAACTTCAATTTGTTGCGCGTCCCAAGTTGAAAAAGCACCGGCTCTAACTAAGTCAGCAGGTAGGGGCGCACCATCAACATAAATACTGGCTAAAAAGCTATTACCACCGCCTGAAACATTAAAGCCATCAATACCGCGAATGCTAAAGCTGCGATTATTGTCACTATGCGTATTTGCAATATTAATCATTACATCATCAAAGCTGTTTATCTGTTGTTGCTCAAGTTGTTCAGGCGTTAAGACCGCTACACTGGTTGTTGTTTCTTGTAAAGAGCGGGCTATTTTTTGGCCTGTTACCATAATAGTTTCGATTTTTTTATCGCTATCAGGTGTCACTTGTTCGGCATGAGTAGTATGAGAGAGTATTACTGCTGGCAATAGAGCCATGTTTAATGCAACAGAAACTAACGAGCGTTTCATAGAGTCCTTCTTTTTTACAACATTTCATCTTGTGTTCACAATGGTAACATGTGGTTTTGCAAATCACTATCATTTGCATTGCCTTTTGTTCGGGTTTTGTAAAGAAGGAATAACCATATTGGGCAATAATCACACTATAAAATTAGTACACGTATAGTGATGAGCTGTGGCAAGATGAGAGAAATGTGGTAGTAAGTTGTGTTTTAGCGAAAAGTATAAATTCTAATTACCGTCATAAATGAATTACCGCCATAAATGACGGCCTATCATCCAAACACACACCTAAAGCATGCGCCTTGTGGCTTTTGCACATAAACTAAATCACCGCCGTGGTTGAGCATAATCTGCCTTGATAGGCTTAGGCCAATACCAGAACCTTGTTGCTTTGTGGTAAAGAAGGGCACAAAAATCATATCTATAACGTGTTCAGCAATACCTGGGCCGTTATCACTGATTTCAATGTAAAGCTGTTGGGCGCTATTTTGCGCGAGGGTGAGTTGAATTATGGGTGTTTTGTTTGAGTGCTGTGCGTTTTGTTGCTGATCCATAGCAAGTACTTCAAGTGCATTTTTTACTAAGTTAACCAGCACTTGCTCTATTTGGCTATTATCGAGCATCACCAGTTGCTGGCTACGAATCGCAAGCTCAAAAGTTGTGCCTTGGCTGAGTGCTTGCTGTTGGTGCAGCGCGACTATTTGTTCAAGTATATTAGCTAAATTGTATGGTGCTAAATTAGGTTTGGGTAAGCTACTAACTTGACGAAAACGTGCTATAAATTCGCCTAAATGCCCAGTACGTGACGCTAACGTGCTTAGTGC
The DNA here is from genome assembly GCF_001298125.1 of Pseudoalteromonas porphyrae. Lineage (NCBI taxonomy): Bacteria > Pseudomonadati > Pseudomonadota > Gammaproteobacteria > Alteromonadales > Pseudoalteromonadaceae > Pseudoalteromonas > Pseudoalteromonas porphyrae. The sequence goes on from NZ_LHPH01000010.1 coordinate 16,724, forward strand.
AAGCTGTAAGTCTTGCTTATCTTCAATATCATCAAAACACAGTTCTTGCGGTAATAAGGTTGTACACGTATGAGCTAGAGATGAAAGTGGCGTGATAGAATTTGCTATTTCGTGCGTTAGTACTTTAGTTAAGCGCTTATAGGCTTGCTGTTCTTTTAACTGCAATTGATCATGAATCGATTGTATGCTGACAACACGGCGAACTTTACCCTGAATTTCGGCGATACTTAGTTGAATTGACAATGTATCGTGTTGTTCACCTGTTTGCCAGTGTAGGGTGCTACGTACGTTTTGGTCGGCTTGTAAAAGTAGCTCACCCACCGCGCCTAATTCAGTTAAGTGCTTAAAGCTTTTGCCTAAAAGCTTATTTACAGCAGGGTTTGACTCAATAACTTGGCCGCTGTCATCAGAGACTAATACAGCCAAGTCGACATGAATTAATAATGCTTGTAAAAACTGTGCTTGTTGCTCGGCATTAAAGCGTGCGGTTTGCATTTGCTCTTTGACTTGATCGAACTGCTTACGCATTGGATGATACTGGCTAAGGCCTAAGGTACTATCGCCATTAGCGAGTGCGCGAATAACCATTTCGGCTTGTTTTTGCTGGCGAGTAAATAGTGTAAATAGATGGCCGATCAGCGCAATACTTATTAAGACAACTGATAGCAGCGTTGCCGAAAAGCCTTTATTAATAAACAGGTAGCATAATAGTGCACTGCAGCTGGTTAATGCGGCTAGGTTAAAGCCGAGTAAAAAATAAGGGCGCATATTTATAAGCCATACTTTTCAAGGCGGCGATACATCGCACCGCGGGTTAAACCAAGCGCTTTAGCTGCGTGGCTCACATTACCTTGATAGTGAGTAAGGGCTGCGCGCACTGTGCGTTGTTCGAGTATATCTAAATCAAAAGTATCGTACGCATTATTATTTTCAATTGGGTTATTAGTGCTGTTGACGTTACTTGTAATATTGCCAACCACTGAACTCACATCAAGATTTTCGCCTTCGCTTAATATTACCGCACGCTCTATGGCGTGGGCGAGCTCACGTACATTACCCGGCCATGAGTAATGGCAAAGCGATGCCATATCATGCGTGGTTATGGTTAAGTTGCGTTTATATTTTTGTGCAAAATGATTGAGGTAGTAATCAGCAAGTAATGGAATGTCATCACTGCGCTCACGTAAGGCAGGTAATCTAATTTCAACGGTATTAATACGATACAGTAAGTCTTGACGAAAACGACCTTCAGCGACCGCTTGCTCAAGGTTGTCGTTAGTGGCGCAAATGAGGCGAATATCAATATCAATTGTTTTACTGCCGCCGATCGGAGTTACTTGGCGGTTTTGCAATGCGGCGAGTAACTTAGCTTGGTGTTCAAGAGGTAAGTTACCTAACTCATCTAAAAATAAACTGCCGCCTTGGGCAAGTTCAAATTTACCAATTCGATCAGCTTTAGCGTCAGTAAACGCGCCTTTTTTATGGCCGAATAACTCACTTTCAAATAGGTTTTGCGCCACTGCGCCCATATCTAAGCTCAAAAAGGTGTGTTCGCTACGCATACTTGCTTGATGAATTGCGTGAGCGGTGAGCTCTTTACCTGTGCCACTTTCGCCAGTGATTAATATATTTGCGTCGGTTTTTGCGGCTTTTTCAATGGTATTAAACACCTGCTGCATCGCTGTGCTTTGTCCTAAAAATTCAAACGAAGGCGTATTTAGTGCTTGGTTTAGGCCGTGCTTTTGACGAGTGAGCTTACCGACTTGTTGTTTGTCTTTAGCGTGTGAGAACGCAGCGGCGACTGCACCGAGTAGTTGCTCGTTTTGCCATGGTTTAGCAATAAAATCAGAGGCACCCGCTTTAATGGCATCAACAGCAAGTTGAATATCACTGTAGGCGGTCATCAGTAACACCACGATGTTGGCGTCTTGTTCGATGATTTTTTTTAGCCAATAAAAGCCTTCCTTGCCGCTAATGGAATCTTGGCTAAAGTTCATATCTAATAAAATAACGTCAATGGGCTGATCGCTATTGCGCTGTTCGTTAATAATGCCAGCAATATCAAATGGGTTATCAGTAGTTTTAACGCGTTGATAGTGTTGCTTTAATAATAAACGCGCCGCAATGAGAATATCGGGGTTATCGTCAACAATTAAAATCGAACCTGAATGTTTCATAATTATTATTTTTTATAAGGTTTTATTTAGCCTAAAACAAAAACGGTACAGTGTCCATAAATGGACGCTTAATAAGTTACTAAGTGTTCTATTAGCGGACACTTAGAGTATCCGCTGGGCAAAATTTAAATTTAAGTCATTGTAATTTAATAAAAATAAAAGTTGGCATGCACTTTGTTATACCTATGGGTAATTAGATTAATTAAACCTGTATCAAGGTAGCCGACATGGACAAAAAAATAGAACGCTCATTTACGCAAAAATATTTAAAAAAATTTACTTTTGCAGCACTTACTTTAGGTGTTGCAGCGGCTGCATACGGTTTTACGCAAAGCAGTGATACAGGCCGTAGCCAAAATATCGAGCGTAGTGGTTTAACGGTTAGCACGGTTAAACAAGGTGCCTTTAAAGATGCCTTAAGCTTACGCGGTCAAGTTGTGCCAAAAACCAGTATTTACCTTGATACTATCGCTGGCGGTCAAGTTGAAGAGCGTTTGATAGAGCAAGGAGAGTTTGTAGAAAAAGGCCAGCCACTGGTGCGCTTAAGCAATACTAACTTACAGCTGGATGTTATGAGCCGTGAGGCACAAGTAACAGAGCAGCTTAACTTTTTACGTAATACGCAGATGATGATGGAAACCAGCCGCTTAAATTTACGCCGTGACCTATTAGAAATCGAATTAAAAATCACTCATTTAACACGCCGCTTAAAACAAACTAAGCCCTTGGTTAAAAGCGGGGTGTTGGCGCAAGAGCAATTAGCAGAGCTTGAAGAAGATTTAAATTATTACCAAGCCCGTAAAGAGCTCACCCTAGAGCGCCAAAAACAAGAAAACTCAATACGAGAGGTGCAAGTGGCTCAGCTTTCAGATAGCGCTAAAATGCTAGAGAAAAACCTCCAGTTTGCCCGTCGAAACCTCGACAACTTATTGGTAAAAGCGCCCGTGTCAGGCTATTTAAGCGAGCTTGATGTAGAAATTGGTGAGTCAAAAAGTAGCGGTGCACGACTCGGTCAAATTGATATTCCTAACGAATATAAATTAGTGGTGCGTCTTGATGAGTTTTATTTAAATCAAGTTCAGCGCGATATGACAGTGATGATTGAGCTTGATGATGGCGAGATTACCGCCAAAGTGAGCAAAATTGATAGCCGCGTACAGCAGTCACAATTTCAAATCGAGGTTGATTTACCCAGTGCGACAAAAAGTATTAAACGTGGGCAGAGCATTGATATTGAGTTAATGCTAGGGGGTGACAATAACAATGCCTTACTGCTTAAACGCGGGGCTTTTTTTACTAACTCGGGCGGTAACTGGGTTTATGTAATCGAACAAGGCGGTGATAAAGCAGTGCGCCGTGATATCCGCCTAGGCAAAAAGAATCAACACTATTTTGAAGTGCTTGAAGGGCTAAACGCTGGGGATCAAGTGATTACCTCAAGCTACAGCAACTTTGACAAAGCACAGCAATTACAATTTTAAGGATAATAACAATGATCAAACTAACTAATTTAAGCCGCGTATTTCGTACTCAAGATGTTGAAACAACAGCGCTAAGCAATATCAACTTAACTGTAAACGAAGGCGATTTTTTAGCGATAATGGGGCCATCTGGCTGTGGTAAGTCAACGCTGCTTTCTATTTTGGGTATGCTTGATTCACCGACCTCAGGCAACTTTGATTTTGCGGGAACTGACATTGCAGGCTATAGCGAAAAGCAACTAGCAGAGCTACGTAAAGAATCAATTGGCTTTGTATTTCAAAGCTTTAACTTGATTGATGAGCTAACAGTTTATGAAAACGTAGAGTTGCCATTGCAGTATCAAAAAATATCAAAAAGTGAGCGTAAGCAACGCGTAGAAACCATTTTAAAGCGCGTGGGTATTGATCACCGCGGCGAGCATCTACCACAGCAACTGTCGGGTGGTCAGCAGCAGCGGGTAGCCGTTGCGCGTGCATTAGTGATTAATCCCAAGCTAATTTTAGCCGATGAGCCAACTGGTAACCTCGATTCTAAAAACGGTGATGAAGTGATGGCGATGCTACGCGAATTAAACCGCGAGGGCACCACGGTTATTATGGTGACTCACTCAGAAAAAGAGGGTGCCTATGCTGATCGCTTAGTGCGCCTATTGGATGGCCAAGTGATGCTTGATAAAGCAAATATTGCGCAGCAAGCCGTTGTTGAGGTTGCTTAATATGTTTATTAATTATTTAGTCACTGCTTTAAGATCATTTAAGCAACAAAAACAGCATTTTATCCTAAACCTTTTAGGGCTAAGTATCGGCTTAGCTGCGGCAATTTTAGTGGCACTGTTTGCACAAAACGAGTTGTCATACGATAGTCAGCAACCTCACGCTGAACGTGTTTACCGTGTAGGCCAAGATTACTCAAAGTTAGGGTTATCAGTTATTCCTATTTTCAATTATTCTCAAGCGGCAAAAGCCACTGAATATAGCCAAGTAGAAGAAGTGTTTGGTTTGACGATGGTATCGCTGACTCGAGAAGCTATGGTTGACGTGCAGTACCGGGATCAGGGTTTTAAACTTAATGACTTGTATGGGGCAACGCCAAATATTGAGAACTTTATCAATATAAACACATTGGCAGGGGATTTAAAAAATGCAATGAGTACACCTGAGAGCTTGGCTCTAAGTGAATCTGAAGCACTGCGAATTTTCGGTACAATAAATGTTATTGGTAACACGCTACAGCACGAGCAAGGGCAATATACTGTACGGGCGGTGTTTGCAGATTTACCAAGCAATACTCACTTTGCATTTAAAAACCTCGTATATGTAAAACATGATCCAAATAACCTGATGGTTAATAGCAGTTATGTTTATATGCGCTTGGCGCCGCAAGCAGATCCAAAAGCACTCGCTGATACACTGTCTAAACAGTACTTCAATGGGCAAATGGCGGGTCAAGTTGCCATTGAGTTACACCCATTACTAGACTTACATTTAACAGCAAAATCGCCATTTGAAATGAAAGCAGGCGGCGCAAAGCAAGTTGTAACGATTTGTGCAGGGTTGAGCGTGTTACTTATTTTGATTGCTGGCTTTAACTTTATCAATATGACGGTGGCACAGTCTGCAAAGCGCGCCAAAGAAGTAGGGGTGCGCAAAGCACTTGGCGCAAGTAAGCTGCAGTTAGTAACACAGTTTTTAGCTGAGTCTACTTTGGTTGCTCTATTGTCGATGATTATTGCCTGTGTGTTAGTGGAGCTGTTATTGCCAAGTTTTAACCAGCTGGTCGATCGTGAACTGATAGTGAGTTATTTTTCAGCCTTTGGTTTGGGCATTATGGCTGTTGTTATTGCTGTAGGCATACTTGCAGGTTTGTACCCGGCATTGTTTATCTCATCATTTAGCGCAAAACGAGTGTTAAGTGGCGATTTACAACGCGGTAATACGGCCATTTGGGTACGTAAATGTTTATTGACCTTGCAAGCTTCATTAGCAATCGGTTTGATCATTGCATCGGTTACGTTGTTAAAACAATTATCTCACTTACAAAGTCTTCCTTTAGGCTATCAAACGCAGCAACGCTTAGTGGTTTCAGAGTTGCCGGTGCAATCGGTATTTACGCAGCAGCCTAGCGCACTAATTAATCGCTTGACGGCTATAGATGGTGTAGAGCAAGCAACGATTATTGATACTCGTTTAACCGTTTCAATTAATAATACATTACAGCCTACTTGGCCCAATGGTGAATTTTCAGGTGGAATAACCCCTGTGATAGGTTCTGGTTTTGATGTTGTAAAAGGGCTAGGCCTTACGCTTATTGCTGGTAGAGACTTTAGCCGTGAGTTTTCCTCAGACTGGGCGACGCGAGCAAACGGGGTTACAACAGTAGGTACAATTATTACAGAAACCGTTGCCAAGCAGGCTGGTTATAGCAATGTGGCTGATATTGTTGGACAAAAAATTAAAGACACAGGGCGTAATGTGGATATGCAAGTTGTTGGTGTTGTAAAAGATGTAAAGGTTGGTAATGCACAAGATGCGAATTCTAACATTATGTTTTTATGTGGTTATAACTATTTAACACCAGTATCTGAAGTAATTTTAACCGTGAACGTGCAAAACCTCCCTGCTATAAAACAAGCAGTGATCACAGCTTTAGCTGAAGTGTCTAATATTTATGAGCCAAAAATAAACCTACTAGCTGAAAACTATAAAGCGGTATTAAAAGGTGATGAGCGTGTTTCTCTTGTCGTACTTATATTTACTGGCCTTGCAGTGTTCTTAACTTGCTTAGGTACTTTTGGTTTAGCTTCATTTGCCACGATTCGTCGCCAAAAAGAAGTCGCTGTACGCAAAGTGCTTGGCGCATCACGCATCAGTATTATGAATCTACTGGCAAAAGAGTTTTTAATTTTAGTGCTTGGCAGTGTAGCAATCGCATACCCGCTAACTTATTGGCTGGTGGGTGACTGGCTCGCAAACTTTAATGAGCGGGTTGATCAAGCGTTATGGGTGTATGGCGTGGCTGCATTGGTTGTGGCAGTAATAACTTGGCTTACGGTAGCAACTATTGCTTTCAAAGCCGCGAGCGCACGGCCATCGCTTACTTTACGCTATGAATAATAAAAAAGTGATGTTTTAGACAAAAATGTTAACGCTGCCAAAGTATCGAGTTAAATTTTGGCAGCGCAAAGCTAGTTGAAAAGGATGACCACTTTGGGACAATTAATTATTTCAATAAGAACAAAAGCGACTCGATTATTTTGGCTCCATTTTATTAGTTATAGCGCTGGGTTAGCAGCTGTTATCTTGTTGGCTCTATTTGTAAAACATGAGCTTTCTTATGATAGTAACCAACCGGATAAACAGCGGGTATATAGGGCACATGTAGATTATAAAAGCTTTGGCTTTGACACGCTTATGCCGATGCGCGATTTAGCTGTGGCACTAGCACTTAAAAATGATAGCGACATTGAAGAAATATTTAGTTTAATACCTGCCGAGTTTATGGGATATGTTGATCACCATTTTAATTTAGACGCACATAATGGCGAAACCAATGTTAAGTTAAAAGATGTCTATTTTGCGTCAAATAATTTAGATCGATTTATTAACCTAGACATTATTTTTGGCAATTTAGATCTGGTTTTGAACACGCCTAATCAACTTGCTATCAGTGAATCAGAAGCGATCAGACTATTTGCTAACGCTAATGTAATTGGAAGACGGTTAACGACAAAAAATCAAGCCTATATAATTGGCGCGGTATTTAAGGACTTACCAACGCATACTCATTTTCAGTTCAGTGTGCTAACAGCCTTCCCTAACACAATTGAAAAGCAACCCCATGGTTACGTTTATATAAAAACAGCTGTAAATACAGATATTGCTGAACTTGAAACTAAGTTATTTAAAGAATATTTAAAAACAAAGTCAGAAGAGCACAAAACGGTACAATATAAATTGATTAATATCACTGATATTTATTTAAAAGGTCGCTCAACTTATGAAATGAAAGCGCCTGGGTCGATCCTCGCAGTTACCATTGCGTGCGGGCTGATTTTCATTCTTTTTTTGCAAATAACCTGTAATTTTATCAACTTTAATTTAGTCAGTGTTGGTAGAGCGGCAAAACAAATTGCGATTAAAAAGGCAATAGGGGCAAGCCGAGGTCAACTTTTTCGTTTATTTATCTATGAATCTATTTTGATGACAGGTTGTGCGGTGGTGTTGTCTTTGGCATTTGTTGAGCTGACTTATGGTTACTTTAATCAGTTAGTCGAGACACATATATTGTTCGTACTCAGCAAGAGTATGGTGCTGATGGCTGTTTTAGTTACCTTAGTAATAGGATTACTCAATGGTGTATATGCAGGGGTAGTTGTTGCGAATGTTGATGTGAAATTATTAGTAAGAACACATTATCAGTACCATTTAAGTTTGCTAGTGAAGGGAGTACTGAGTTTTCAAGCAGGCTTGGCGATATTGATCTTTATCGTCTTTATAATTGCCCAGTTACAGCTGGAGTTTGTTGCTAACATGGATGTGGGTTATCAAACTAAAAATAGACTCATAGTTAAAAATGTACCAGCCACACAACTATTTGAAAAAGATAAAACACAACTAATATCAGCAATTGCTGATTTACCAGGCGTTGATTCAGTTACTGCAACCGACATTAATATTACAGAGCAAGTACGAGGAGGAGTTCAATTAACTTGGCCAAATGGTCAGGTAATTGAAGGTGTCGCGCCTTCCGTTGTAACTAGCTTTAATGTTGTTGAAGCATTAGGCCTTCACTTGTTAGCAGGCAGAGGCTTTAGTGAAGAATTTCAAAGTGATTGGTATCAAAAAATGCCTGATGGCTCTGAGCAAGTGGCGTTAATTGTTACTGAGTCGATGGTTCATTTAGCGGGTTACAAATCATTGCAGGACGTGATCGGCATGACGCTTACCAATGCTGATTCAAATTTAAATGCGACTATTGTCGGCGTTGTCGCAGATGTTAAGGTAGGTTCAGCTAAGCAAGAAATGATACCCCTGTCTTTTAACCTTGCACGTAATTACATTCCTAATGGCAATATTGTCATTAAAGTAACTGACGCAGCTTCACATACAGATTTAAAAACGCAAATTGCGGATGTATTAAAATCGCGTTTTTCAATCCTTGATATAGAAGTAAGCACGCTTGCAGATGATTATGCAAAAAATTACAAAAATGAGTATCGAATAATTACGTTATCAAAATGGTTATTAATTTTGAGTACTGTGCTAACCCTTATAAGTCTTGCGGTATTAGTTTCTCAAACTGTACTCTCGCAACAAAAAGATTTGGCCATTAAAAAGGTGTTGGGCGCACCCATCATGCAATTAGTAACAGGGTTGAGTTTGTCTTATTTAAAACTCGTATCACTTAGCTTTTTATTAAGTATGCCTTTAGCGTATTGGCTAACGGATAACTGGTTGAATAATTTCAACGATAGAATCACTCAGCCACTTTGGGTTTATTTATTTGCTGGAATTACCGTTACAGTCATTACCTGGCTAACCGTAGCAAGCCTTGCGCTTAAAGCGGTCAGCACACGCCCGTCTTTAATTTTACGGTATGAGTAATAACAATAAACTTAAAAAGTCGGCGATCTAAGATAATTAGGTCGCTGTTTTTCATATTCAAAAATAATCACAAGGGCAAGGAGAGAGTATGTTTTTGTCATACATCGCAACCGCATTTAGAGTGTTAAAACAGCAGAAAATACACACGGCACTCAATATTTTAGGGTTTAGTATCGGTATTGCCGCGACCATATTAGTGGCGCTATTTGCACAGCACCAGCTCACTATCGACAAGCATCAAGCCGATGCAGAAAGAGTTTATCGTATCCATCAAGATATGCGTTCTGTGGGGCTACAAGTTGATGGTGCAATTAATCCTAAGATGCCATTACTCATGCGTGACCATGCTCAAATAGAAGACATGCTTTTAATAGCGAACAGCTTCTTTTTGCAATTTAGTGGTCATCCATTTGCCGATGTGGTGACCGTGGAGGATCAGCAATTTCGTTTACGTAATTTCTATATTGCTACCGAAAATCTGCCTGAATTTGCTGACATCAATGTGATGTATGGCGATTTAAATCGCACTTTGCAACAGCAGGGTCTCATTGCTCTGAGTAAGTCAGAAGCGATGCGGCTATTTGGCCGTAATAATGTTGTTGGAGAGTCGCTCAACTATGATGGTGGTAAGTATCAAATTGCCGCTGTATTCGACGATTTAGGCAATAACACCCATTTCTCCTTTGATGTACTAGCAAAAATGCCCAAGGTTGAGCAAGGTCCTTTTGGTAGCCATGTTTATGTAAAATTAATGGAAGGTGCTAATGCGGCTGCTCTTGCACAAGAAATGACAAATGAGCAAGTTAAGCGTGCTAATAACCCTAACTTTAGTGATGTAAGCTTTGTATTTATCCCTTTGACTGAATTGCACTTTAATACCAGTGGTCAATGGGAAATGAAACAAGGTGGGTCATATCTAGCACTGCAAGTGAGTCTAGCCTTGAGTGTATTATTACTGATTATTGCGAGTGTTAATTTCATTAATTTTAATATTGCAGGGGCTGCAAAGCGTGCTAAAGAGGTTGGGGTACGCAAATCACTTGGTGCAAGCAAATGGCAGCTTGTAAGCCAGTTTTTAATGGAGTCTTTGCTATTGGTCTTGTTGGCTGGGGTCATTGCATTCGCATTGGTTGAGCTCAGTTTACCCGCTTTTAATATACTCACTGAGAGTCAATTGTGGTTTGATTATCGCTCTGCTTTTATGCTGGGTGTTATTAGTATGTTTATCATCATTGGTGTGTTGGCTGGATTATACCCCGCCTTATTTATATCGTCATTTAGCGCCAAACGCGTACTAAGTGGTGACTTAAGTCGTGGTAAGTCATCAGCCTACATTCGCAAACTTACTTTGTGTATACAGGGGGTGGTCGCTATAAGCTTAATTGCAGCTGTTGTTATGGTTTACCAGCAAATGGTGTTGGTTAACAGTACAGATGTAGGCTATGAAAAAGAGAATCGGTTGGTTATTCGTGAGTTACCTTCAGCGTTATTGTTCAATAAATACAGCAATGCATTATTAGATGAACTGGCTGGGCTAAATGGGATAGAAAATATCACCTTAAGCGATACAGACTACGCAACAGATATGAATGGCGGTATGCATTATACCTGGCCAAATGGTGAGACTTACGATGGCATGTTTCCATCTATTCGAGTGGGGTTTGATGTAGTTGAAACTTTAGGCTTAAAACTACTGGCTGGACGCGGTTTTAAACGTGATTTTTCAAGCGATTGGTATCATTCCAATGATGATAGCAGCGCTGAATTTGGCATTATCATCACCAAGCAAAAAGCCTTAATGGCGGGCTATGACAATCTTGAAGAGGTCATTGGAGTTAAAGTTACAGTACCAAGACGTAATTTTACAGCAACAGTGGTTGGTGTGGTAGATGATATTCGCTTAGGGTCGGTGAATAAGCCCGAACTACCAACATCTTTCATTTTGGGTTTTGCTGATACAGATATCGCGAATATTGTTTTAAAAACGGATGGTAAGCAAGCAGATGCATTAATTAAGCAGGTTAATGCAGTGCTGCAAAAACACTTGCAGCGCAATGATATAGAGTTGCGTTGGTTGATTGATGAATTTATGGCATCCCATAAACACGAGCAAAAAACGTTAAATATATTAGCAGTGTTCAGCCCTCTTGCGATTTTTTTAACGATTTTAGGGACTTTTGGTTTAGCGTCCTTTGCTACTTTGCGCAGACAAAAAGAAGTTGCAGTACGCAAAGTGCTCGGTGCATCACGCATTAGGATTATGAACCTATTGGCGAAAGAGTTTTTGATTTTGGTGGTGGTGAGTGTAGCCATAGCGTATCCGCTTACTTATTGGCTGGTGGGCGATTGGTTAGCCAACTTTAATGAACGTATTGATCAAGCTATGTGGGTTTACTTAATTGCTGCACTAAGCGTTGCTGCGATCACTTGGCTTACGGTAGCAAGTATTGCATTTAAAGCGGCAAGCACAAGGCCATCGCTTATTTTGCGTGATGAATAGATAAGTAGTTACATAAAATTAGTTACAATCTCTCACCAAGGTCTTTCTGTTTATCGGGAGGCCTTTTATATTCTTGTCACCATAAATGACGACCTACCTGTAGGACGTGCTTTAGCGCGTCAAGGTGAATTTGGCTGTATATGTTGTGTCGCCATAAATGACGACCTACAATATAACAGTTTAAATATCTCTAATTTTTACTGCGGGATTACCTGCAACTACTGTATTTTCGGCAATATTTTTGGTGACGACAGACCCTGCGCCTACTACAGCGTTATCGCCGATGGTGATGCCCGCCAAGACTATAACCCCTGCGCCAATCCACACGTTATTGCCTATCGTTATTGGCGCTGCAAAGTTTTCTTTTTGTAGCCTTTGTTTAGGCTCAACTGCATGAGATACCGCTAATAGCTGAACATTTGGGCCAATTAAACAATCACTGCCAATGGTAATGACCCCCTCAACAATTGGTGCATCTAACACAGTGCAATTAATGTTTATAAAAGTACGATCACCAATTTGCATTTGCGAGCCGTAATCACAATGAAACCCAGCTTCAATAATTACACCCTCCCCGCACTGCGCAAACAGCCCTTTAATACGCTTTAAATTACCTTTACTTGGGCTTTTGTTAAATAAGCGGCAGATTTCATGAGCGGCTTTGCGCTCTTCAAACAGTGGTTTTGCTAGGCTATTGAATTGAGTTAGATGAGTCATCGTTTTAGGCAGTTAATGAGTATGCATTGATGATAAAGCAAAATTGGCTGCTAACCAAACGGGACTACCTGTTGTTGTTGTTGTTGTTGTTGACAGTGAGTGATTCAATGAAACCCGACTTTACGCAAAATAGATTAAAGTCGGGTGCCTATTTATAGCTTTATTTATGGATATAAAGCGCTTGAGTCTTATTTTCATTCATTTCGTAACGCCTTTATTGGATCTTGCTGTAACGTTTGGTTGATCGGAAAAAAGCTGGCAAGTACTGATATAGCTAATAACCCTAACCAAATGGCCATTGTTAACCACCAGTTTATAGGCAGGTCAACCCCAGGTAATGACATACAATAGCCTATAATTAAAAATGCCAACGAGAAAGCTAATACCAAGCTCATTGTTATAGGTTGCATAAGCTCTAATAAGCTTTCTTTTAGGAGCCTATAATTGTCAGCCCCCATAGAAAGTTTTACGCCTAAGCTATATCTGCGAACTTTAACTAAATAGCTAACAATACCGTTTATGCCAATACACACCATCAGTAGCGATGTTGATGCCAATACAATAGCCAGCCATGCTGCATTTAAATGACGTTGTCTTTTACCATCAAACAGACTTGTTAAAGAGGCGATGTTATTAATGTCTAATCGTTGGTCTACTTCTAATACCGCTTGTTGAATATGGGCAATTGCATTACTTTCATCTGCAACAGTAATTAAATACGTAAATTGTTGCCAGCCAGGGTAATCTTTAGGTGTAAAAACTTCAAAGTCTTCACTTTCAGGGCTGCCCGGTACATAGGTGTTGCTGACAATACCTATGATTGAGTAATACTTTTTATTATCAAAACTCACTTTACTGTTTAGTACATCATTACTGTTTTTATTAAGTAAGTCCGCAAGGCGTTGGTTAATAATGATCGGTGGGTTTTCGAATTGTTCATCCCCCTTGGCAAAGCCTTTACCCGTTATCGTGAAGTTAAGTTCAGTAAAGTAATTGGCAGTTACTAAGCTATTCCGTGCTTGGGCAATATACTGTCCGGCTTCGTTATATATTTGATTGACGTTAACCGTTTTTGGTAGCCTCATTTCGGACGAAACAGCTAAGCTGCTCACATTATTAAGCGCCAGCAACCTCTGACTAATTGCTTTGTGTAAATTAATGCGTTCGCTGGATTTATCAATATTGCTGTAATTAACGGTTAGTGAGTACTTGCCTTGAGTGTTAATGCCGTTATCTCTAAGTGCTTCTGATAGTGTAACGAGCACGACGTGACTGGCGGTGGTTAATACTAAAAACGAAAACAAAATTTGCAAACCAACAAGTAAGTGGCTGGTGGCAGAACTCATTTGTTTACCGGTGCCTTTACCGCTGCTTTGTAGGCTGTTCATTAGGTTTTTTTCTTTAACAACACTGAGCTCTATGAAGGAGTAAAGTGAGGCAATGCTGATAATTAGAAATGCTGAAAACAGCAATGTATTAATGCTTAAAGACAGAGTATCTAAGCGTTGAATGGCATCGGCTGCTAGGTTTTGAATAACCATAAAACCGATTTGAGTAAATGTTAGAGCCAATAACACCGCAATACTAATGAGTAAAACATTATGTTTGAGTGTTTCAATAATGAGCTGTTTTTTACTGGCACCAAAAGCAAAGCTGATTGCAAGTGGTTTGATACGTGTAATAGCTTTTGCAAGCTGCATGCTAGACAGGTTGATAAGTGCAATGAGCATTAATAAGCACACACCCAATAACAGCATTAATACAATCTTTCCGCTGTCGCCCCTAAGTGCATCATTAAATGCAGTAACACGTGCATCCACAGTAAAGTCTTTTAAAATATTAGGCGCGTGCAACTGCGCCCCTTTGAGCGATAAATTACTTAGTTGTTTACTAATTTCTTGCTCTGAGGTTGCGGGTTTTAATCTAACAACGTTTTTGTATGCGCCCATAAAACCGTTAGATGTTTTAGGGTTGAAGGCTTCGTCAGCATCAATTGGTAACCAAATTGCGTTATTTATCTTGCTGTAATCAGGTAGTACAAGGTTATCGGGAGCGACGCCAATAACCGTGAAGCGGCGTTGATTAAGTTGTATTTTTTTACCAACAATATTAGGGTCACTTTTATAGTGAGTTTGCCAAGCACGATAACCTAATACGACCGACATTTGCTGAGTGCCGAGTGCTTCTGATTTGTTAAATAACCGACCAAGTTTGGGTTGTACACCGAGTAGATCAAATAAATTATGTGAAGCGAGTATTACGTCCACAGCAGGTCTTGTTGGTTTATCTAGTAGCTTATAGTCAGTCCATTTATGATAAGTAGCAACATCGGTAAAAACGGTGTTTTCGTTTTCAATGTAGCTCATTACCTTTGAATTACTAGCAGGGCCTGAATAGCCTTTAGAGTTAATGGTGCCTTCAAGTAAATATAAGTTATCACTTTGTTGATAAGGCAACGGTGAGAAAAACACTAGATCAACCAAGCTAAATGAACTAAGCACCATAGAGAGCGTTAATGCCAGTGTAAATACAGTAGTAAAATAATATTGTTTGGCACGTTTAAAGGTATTGTAGGCAGTTTTTAACATGACTGAGCAACCTGTTCTACATTTGCAGTAACCACAGTGCCATCTTTTAGCTGAATACTCCGCGTAGCCATGTCGGCATAACGCGGATCATGGGTAACCAATACAATCGTTGTACCTTGCTGATTAAGGTCTTTTATTAACGCCATGATTGCATCGCCATTTTTTGAGTCCAAGTTACCTGTCGGCTCGTCGACCAGCATGATGCCAGAATCACCAGCTAGTGCGCGTGCAATTGATACGCGTTGTTGCTGACCACCAGAAATTTGATTTGGGTGTAAATCAGCTTTATCAGCCAAACCCACCTTTTCAAGACAATCTAACGCTCTTGCGTGGCGTGTTGACAAAGAATCACCACGATATTTTAGTGGCAGCGCAACATTTTCAAGTACGGTCATTTCGTCAATTAAGTTAAACGATTGAAACACAAAACCAATGCGATTACCGCGTACTTTCGCACGTTGGTTTGAGTCCATATCAGAGACCAATAAACCGTCAATGTAATATTCACCGCTTTGAGGAGTGTCAAGCAGGCCCATAATGTTAAGCAGTGTTGATTTACCACAACCCGAAGGCCCAGAAATAGAGATAAACTCGCCGTCATATACGGTAAAGCTAATTCCTTTTAAAATTTGACTTACTTGCTCACCGTTCGCAAAAGACTTACTTAAGTTATTAACTCTTAAAATTTCAGTATTCATGTTTTTCCTTAACCAGCAATTTTTATTGTTGTTGTTTCTGCGGGGATATCTAATGTAGAAATAATAACCTGTTCGCCAGGCTCTAGCCCTGACAACACTTGGATCAGTTGGCCAGATGCTTTGCCGTATTGCACGTCAACTTTAACTGCTTTGTTATCCAGTGTGAGTTTAAACAATGAGCCATAGCTGCCTTCGCTTGCATCGGTTGGTTGCTTAATATAATTCACATTTTTTTGTACATTGGCAAAAATAGTCGCATCTACTTGTTGCATGGGCTTCATGGTGTCTGATTCTGAAGCTTCAAGTTCAATATCAATTTGAACAGCACCGTCGCTGATCACAGGATCTACACGCACCACTTGACCGCGTACTTGATCATTCAACGTACTAATTTGGGCCGTCATACCTATTTGAATTAAATGAGCTTGAATTTGCGGCACTTTTATTTCACCAACCAAAGGAGAAAGGCTACCTATTAGCGCCAGTTCAGAACCCGCAGCGACGCTTTGCCCTAAACTTAAAGGTAAGCGCTGAATAACACCACTCATCCCCGCTTTAACAGAAAGTTGCTCTACCATTAATTTTGCGACATCAAATTCGTCCTGCGCCTGGGCTATTAAGTCATCTTGAATCGATAGGGCTTCTTTTTGCATCAGTGTTAACTTATCAAGTTTTGATTCCTCAAGCTCAATACGCTTTATTAACTGTTTGGCTTCCAGCTCATTTTTCTTGGCGCTGATCCCGGAAACAATGCCTGATTTAGCCAATGTGCGCTCTGCTTCAACTTGCAGCATGGCTATTTCAGATTGTGCTTTTAGCTCAGATACGCTTGATTCGTTATTTAGCATCTCACGCTGTTGTAGTAATACGGTTTGCCGCTTTTGGGTTTTGGCATTTTTAAGTTTTGCTAATGCCAAGCGCAGCTTACTTTCTAGTTCGGGGTTATTTAAAGTGAGGATCACCGTGTCATGGTTAACCACAGCACCTGCTTTGAGTTTTATTTCGTCAACCACAGCATTGCTAGTTGCAGTGAGGAGTCGTTTATTGATTGATTGCAATGACCCGTAGCCATCAACTTTAATTGAAAAATCACCACGCTCAACCTTCGCAATAGTGACAGAGTCTTTTGATATAACTTCGGCATTATCTGCAAATCCTAATTGCCAGCCAGAGATAAGCATAACGGCAGATAAACCTATCAACCCTTGATAGATTAGTTTAGATGTAAGTTTCATAGTTATTCCTTTTTTCAACGAAAATACTCCAACAAATTAATTAGGCAATAATACATAAATAATTTTACTGTAACTAAGTTGTGACTATGTTTTAAATCAATAGGTTAAAGGGTTGTAGTAATGAAAAATTGCATAGGTTATGATTGGGCTAAGTAAAAACAATGGGTCGTTAAAAGCTGCAATGGACGTATGTTGATTCAATTAGGTGAGTATTATTTAGACACAGACGAAATGTCTCTTCGAGTTAATGAGCAATCTGTTGTGCTAGAACCAAAAGTTTTTGCTGTATTGATGTATTTTATTGAGCATCATGAGCGTTATATATCAATAGATGAATTGCATGAAAATTTATGGAAAGACCGCTGTGTATCAGATGCTGCGGTAAGACGGATTATAAGCAAAATTCGCATAGTGTTGAATGATGATCACAAAAATCCTAAATACCTACAATCACTTTCTAAGCGCGGCTATAAATTAATTTGTCCTGTCTCTAAATTTTCTACATTGTCAGTCTCAGAAGACAGTAAAAAACTGAGCTCCACAGAAAGTAACAACACAAAAAAAACGAAAACTTTTCTGCTTTTTGCAATTATAGCTTTATTGATTTCGTTAGCCTATTTTATATATGAAAATATTGATGACGAATCACATGTCATTACAAAAGTTATTGGCTCGATTATCTCTGATAAAAAAGTGCTGGAAGTTTCGAATGATGGTCGGTTTATCGCATTTACAAGTAAATTAAGCCGTGGAAATAACTATCAAATTTATTTAAAAGATCAAGATAGTCAAACAATAAAAGTGCTAGTTGATGATACAAGGTTACCTAGGGGCTTAGCTTTCTCACGTGATGGAAATTACTTATTCTTCTCTGATAGTGTTGGTGATGCAGCATCATTAAAGCGGGTAGGCCTTACAAATAAAGAATATAAAATAGATGTTTTAGTGACACATTTTTATTTTATCTCTGATGTTTTTATCGATAAAAATGAAAGTAAGGTTATTTATTTTTCAGCACAAAAAAGTAGAGAAAGCGCAATGCTTATCTATAAATTCAATATTGACGCTGGTTTGGTAGAAAAAGTGACCTCGGTCTCTCAAAAAGGAGAACATGATAGCCGAGCAGATATTTCACCAAATTCAGGCAAGTTGGTTGTACTTCGCGTTTATATGGATAGTAAGCGTAATTTTATTCGAGTTTTAGATTTAAAGGCGAGCAGTGTTCTTTTTCAGTATGATCAAAATGAGGTTATTTATGATGTTCATTGGCTTGATGATGACCATATCATTTTATTAGATGATAAAAAGCTAGCTAAAATAAATGTTAAAACTGGGCGTTTAGATGAAATAGCCACTACAGGTCAAGGTATTATCTCACTTGATGTGGTGAGCCCAAGCATGCTGTTTGCTATTAAAGACACCTATGGAATCAGTACAATTGCTGAGAAAAAATTGCCGTTAAGTAATTTTAAAAATATCGAATTGATTCATGGTGAGCAAGCAGGGCAACGTCGTATTGTAGATTATCAACCATTAGGAGATAAGGTTTGGATGATCGAGAAGCTTAAAGGTGTAAGCGATTTAGCTTTTTATAAAAAACAAAAACCAAAGGAAAAGGTGGTGTTTTTAAGTACGGAAAAATCACTTGAGTTGATAGCTCCATCTCTGTCGGGGCAATATGTACTACTTAAACTCCACGGTCGTATTACTGTGCTAAATACGCTTAATAATAATCTAACTTATATATCTAAAGTGGATGAAATGATTGGCGATGCTGCTTTCTCAGAAGATGAAAAGTCGATTTTGTACACCAAAAAAAGTAATGGTGAATGGTTGGTTTTTGAATACTCTATTAAGGAAGAAGCACAATCCATTCTTTTTGAGGGGTATCGTTTCGTCCGTCAATTTAAAGACGGTTATATATTAGGTGATAATACAGGCAAGTTGTCTCGTTTTAATGTTAATTTAAAAACAATGACCCCATTGCAGATAACTGTTTCAAAAGAAAAAAACACTAACTGGGATGTTGTAAATGGTAAAATTTTCTGGAGCAGCCATAACTTAATAAATACAACATTCAATGAAATCGATATAGATGATGTTGATGGCTCTAGCCTAAGCTCTACAACGTTTGACTTTAGTGTGATCAGACCAAATTTTTATGTGGATAAAATCAATAATACGGTTGTAGTTAAACGTTTAGGTAGCAGGACTAGTGAAATAATTACAATTGAAGTTCAGTGATTGAATTTAACGCAATAGTTTTAAATGCGTTTGAAATCCATTGTTTTGGGGTTAATTAAAAGCGCATTTTGCGCTTTTTTTGATCTACGGCTTGCCATTTTATTAGTTTCGTTTAAAATCTTGTAACTTTCGAAACGAAACTTAATAAATTACTTTATGACCAAACGAAACACTCAGCAACGTCGCCATACAATACTTAGCCAAGTAAATGAGCTAGGAGAAGTTGCTGTTGAAGCATTGGCTGAACAATTTCAAACCTCTGAAGTAACGATTCGTAAAGATCTCACCGCGCTTGAAAAAAGTGGACTATTATTACGCCGCTACGGTGGAGCAATTGCACTACCTCAAGAGATAGTTGCAAATAGCGATGAGAAAAGCGATTCACTTCGCAAAATGGCAATTGCACAAGCGGCTAGTAACCTTATAAAAGATCACAACCGCATTATTATAGATAGCGGCCGTACTACAGCAGCGATGATCCCTGAACTTGCTAAAAAACGAGGTTTAGTGGTGATGACCAATGCAATAAACGTAGCTAACCGTTTGCTTTCTTTAGAAAATGAACCAACACTTTTGATGACCGGTGGCACCTGGGACCCTCATTCAGAATCCTTTCAGGGGCAAGTAGCTGAAAACGTTTTGCGCTCGTATGATTTTGATCAGCTTTTTATTGGTGCCGATGGCATCGATGTTGAAAGAGGCACTACCACCTTTAACGAGTTAGTAGGGCTTAGCCAAGTAATGGCTGAGGCGGCTCGAGAGGTAATCGTGCTAGTTGAGTCTGAAAAAATAGGTCGTCGAATTCCTAATTTAGAACTACCTTGGCAACGCGTTACAACTTTAATTACCGATAGCAACTTGGCGCTTGATACTCGCCAAGCAATTGAAGCATGTGGCGTGCAGTTGATCTGCGCTGAGGTAAATTGACCTGAAAAGGTAATAATTTCAGCTCATAATAGGCCGACAACACCAATTATGGGCATTTAATATTTAACAACACATACAACCCAAGGTGAATACATTGGGTAACGTGCAAAAATGGAGAATACTATGTGTGGAATCGTTGGGGCAGTTGCAGAACGCCCAGTAAATAAAATTTTAGTTGAAGGTTTAAAACGTCTAGAGTACCGCGGGTACGACTCAGCTGGCGTTGCACTTTTAAACGGCAATACGCTAAATACCGTAAAAGCGGTTGGTAAAGTAGTAAACCTTGAAAACGCACTTAATGAAGCGGGCGTTAAAGGCACTACCGGCATCGCGCATACACGTTGGGCTACTCACGGCAGCGTGACTGAAGCAAATGCGCATCCGCACATTTCAAATAGCGAAATTGCCTTAGTACATAACGGTATTATTGAAAACCACGCAAGCTTGCGTGAAGCGCTTAAAGGCGACGGTTACGAGTTTTTATCAGACACCGACACAGAAGTAATGGTGCACTTAATTCATCAACTTCGCCAGCAACACACAACCTTGCTTGCAGCAGTTCAAGCCGCTGTAAAACAGTTTGATGGCGCATTTGGTACAGTGGTATTTGATAAAGCCAACGATAACGAAATTATCGTAGCGCGTTCAGGCAGCCCACTTGTAATAGGCTTAGGCCTTGGCGAAAACTTTATTGCCTCTGACCAGTTAGCATTATTACCAGTAACACGCAGCTTTATTTACCTTGAAGAAGGCGATGTAGCGCGTATTACTCGTGACACCGTGGAAATTTTTGATGTAGACGGCAACGCCGTTGAACGTGAAGTGATTGAGTCAAACATCACCCAAGATGCGTCAGGCAAAGGTGAATACCGTCACTACATGCTTAAAGAAATTTACGAACAGCCACTTGCTGTACGTAATACACTAGAAGGGCGTTTAAATGATGACCGCGTTGCCATTGATGCCTTTGGCGACAGCGCACAGCAAATATTTAAAGACGTAAAACACGTACAAATTATTGCCTGTGGTACGTCTTATCATTCAGGTATGGTTGCCCGCTACTGGCTTGAGCAATTTGCAGGCGTAAGCTGTAATGTAGAGATTGCCTCTGAGTTCCGCTATCGCGAGTCTTTCGTGCATGAAAATAGCCTACTAGTGACAATTTCACAATCAGGTGAAACAGCCGATACGCTAGCGGCACTTCGTTTAGCTAAACAGCAAGGTTACATGGCTTCAATGACCATTTGTAACGTACCGGGCTCATCACTTGTACGAGAATCAGATCTCGCCTTTATGACTAAAGCAGGCGCTGAAATTGGCGTAGCCTCTACTAAAGCATTTACTACACAACTAGTTGGTTTGTTAATGCTTACAGCATCTATAGCGCAAGAAAAAGGCTTGGATCAAAGCACTATTGTGAACGCGATTAAAGCCTTACCAAACAAATTAGAAGAAGCATTATTACTCGCTGATGGCATTGCAGACTTAGCTGAAGAGTTTGCCGACAAGCACCACTCACTGTTTTTAGGCCGTGGTTCACAATACCCAATCGCGATGGAAGGCGCGCTTAAACTTAAAGAGATTTCATACATTCATGCAGAAGCATACGCAGCAGGCGAGCTAAAACATGGCCCACTTGCGTTGATTGACGCCGACATGCCAATTATTGTTGTAGCACCAAACAACGAATTGCTTGAAAAGCTTAAATCAAACGTAGAAGAAGTACGTGCTCGCGGCGGTATTATCTATGTATTCGCGGATAAAGATTCACACTTTGAGTCAGACGACACAATGCGCGTTATCAACGTAAACCACGTAGATGACGTGATTGCCCCAGTGGTATATACAATTCCACTACAGTTGCTGTCGTACTACGTAGCAGTAATTAAAGGCACTGACGTAGACCAACCACGCAACCTAGCAAAATCGGTTACTGTTGAGTAAAATCAATGGGTTAATAAAACTTTATTAATTTTAAAAAAAGCGCGTAACGCGCTTTTTTTGTGCCTGAAACTCTGCTAGCTTAAGTAACTCATTATTCTCTAAGGGATTAGTTATGCGTTTACTCACCGCTCTGTACTTTGTTAGTTTTTGTATTTTTAGTTCACACAGTGCCTTTGCACAACCTGATACTAAACAACAAACCGCTGATTACTCTGTGCACACGCACACGATTAAATCGGCTGTATTAAACGAACAGCGCACCGTTGTAGTTCAGTTGCCTAAAAGCTATCAAGCTGAGCCAAATAAGGTGTATCCAGTTATTTATCGCTTAGATGGAGCGGGTAATATACCGCTTGCTAGTGCTATTATTGAGCGTTTACAAAATGATAATCGTGCGCCTGAGGTTATTATTGTCGCTATTGAAAACACTAATCGACTTAGAGATATGTATCCTACAGTGAATAAAGAGCCGCAAGGTCCTGTCGGTGAAGGAGGCGGCGCAGCAAAATTTTTAGCGTTCTTTGAACAAGAACTCATTCCTTTAGTTAATAAAAATTATCGTACGCATAATTATAAGGTTATTTCTGGCGCATCTGCTGGTGGTGTATTTGCGCTATATGCGTTGCAGGCAAATCCTGAACTGTTTCAAGCGCATATTGCTTATAGCCCTGCGGTTTGGTGGAATTATGGCGCAATGGTAAAAAGCACAAAATCGTTTATAACTAAAAACAAAGAGCTTAACAGCTACGTTTACATCAATATTGGCGAAGAAGCCGGCATAATGCGTGAAAGGTATGATGAACTACAGCAATCACTACAATCGCCTAAAGTGCGGGGGTTACGCTTTTTTAATGATGCGTTTGATGGTATCTCGCATGGCTTAACCACTGCTGCTGGCGTATTTAATGCCTATTACAACTTATTTTTACCTAAACAAATGCCAATCAGTGCTTTAACTGACGATGTAGCCTCTATTGATGCTTATTACCAAAGCTTATCTCAACAATGGGGCGAGCAGATTGCGCCACCAGATCGCGCTGTTAGATCACTCGGTTATAACCTAACGGGCAGCAAGCAGTTTACCCGTGCTATTGAGGTGTTTAAGTACAATTTAAAAAACCACCCAAAATCAGTCGATGCGCTTTCAGCCTTATCTTATGGTTATGAAATGCAGGGTGATACTCGCCAAGCGCTTGCACAGATGGAATCTGCTTTAGCGATTGCAGATGACTCATATCCTTATGTAGATTACTTACAAGATACACGCATTCGGCTAGAAGCTCAGCTTAATAAAAACCTGTAATATAAGCAGGTACTTAATTTTTCGATATTTTATCGATAAAAAGTCCTATTATGCATCCAGTAGTTCTAAATGATTTTTTAAATTTTCAACGTTAAGTTATGAGCTAAGCTATCGCGACGATATTTACTCGGGGTCTGATTAAATAATTTTTTAAATGCGTAAATGTAAGCTGAATCAGAGGTATAGCCTAACTCTAATGCAATATCTTGAATCGAGCCCTTTGAATCCAAAAGTTGTAAAGATAAAACGAGTCTTATATTTTGCCGCCACAATGAGAAAGATTGATTAAATTCTTTTGCGCAAACTCTCGATAAAGTGCGTTCTGATGCCCCTACTTTTTTAGCCCATTCTTTTAGCGTGAATGACAAATCAGGTTGTTGCTTAAGTTGTTTGAAAATTGCTAGCAGGCGTTTATCGGTTGGCAGTAATAATGGGATGTCATAACTATTAGCCATGACAGTTTGATCTCTGAGCACTAGTAATAAATGAGTAGTATTGGATTCTGATTGTTGGCTCATTTCATTTTCAAACAAGAGCAATATGAGCTGTTTAATGAATGGAGTTACAAGGCAGGATTTAGCTTCACTTGCATACTCTACCCATACATCAGGATTAAGATAAATGGCTAAAAACTCAGTATTCGTAACTGCTACAGATTTATGAGACGTGTTTGCGGGTATGTATAGCATTGCATTGTGAGGCACGATTATGCTTTTACCACCAATGCTTGATTGTAGTAAACCTTTAAATGGGAATACTATTTGATGCCATGGGTGTGAGTGAAAATCATCAACGTAACCAGCAGGCATATGAATTGTTTTTGTTATTAGCTGTTTATGAGTATAACTTTGGATTAGCTCGTTAGCTTGCATGGTGACGGTTTATCGATGTTTTGTGTCTGTTAGTATAAAACGCATAGCTCTGATTTGGTATATCATCGTGAGCCTCTGTTATTTAAAAGGTAAAAAAATGCATATTCACTTTATTATCCATGAGTATTTTGAAGCGCCAGGTGCATACGAAACTTGGGCTAGAATGCAGGGTTATACTATTAGTTATTCTAAGGTGTATGAAGGTAGCCCTCTGTTAGATGCGATTAAAGATATTGATATTTTAATTGTAATGGGTGGCCCTCAAAGTCCTAATACAACAATTGAACAATGCCCTTATTTTGATGCAAAAGGTGAGCAAGCCCTAATCTTAAAAGCGATTGCGGCTGGGAAAATTGTACTTGGCGTTTGTTTAGGGGCTCAGTTGATTGGCGAAGCATTAGGTGCTCATTATGAACATAGTCCTGAGCGTGAGATTGGTAAATTTCCAATTACTTTAACACCAGCAGGTTTAGTGCACCCCTTGTTTGAGCACTTCGATAAAGTGTTAGAAGTCGGTCATTGGCACAATGATATGCCGGGGCTGACACCTGATGCAAAGATCATCGCATATAGCGAGGGCTGCCCAAGGCAAATCGTTGCTTATAATGAGCGAGTATTTGGTTTTCAATGTCATATGGAGCTAACTAAAGAGGTTGTAGCCTTGCTAATTGAGCATGATGATCTTAGTGAAACTGCAAAATACCGCTTTGTTGAGGAGCCAGAAGTATTACTTGCTCATGACTATGATGTACTAAACCAAAAGATCTATTTATTTTTAGATAAATTAGTAAATACCTATTAGCTCAAAAGTATGTGCTGCGCTGCCTGTTTCTATCGTTTTTCTCTAACCTGAAGTCAGATAGAGTTACTTTAGCCGTCGTGCTATGGTTTTTATTTAGTTAAATCAATGAACAACGTCGCTTCGTTTTAACTAGTGGGTCGAATATTTTCATCAAAGCCATTATTAAAACCACTAATCCCTACAGAGTAGCTAATAAACGTGCCAGAAATACAGGCTTTTTTCGTCATGGCTACAATGTATATATGGCGATATCTGTCTAGCAAAATGATTTAGGTAAAGTACCCAAAACAAGTCCTAAACTAATAAGTAAGTCAGCCGATACAGAAATACTTGAATGCAGAACAACTAAAAAGGAACTTTTATGACTATTAATTTTAATATCCATCAAGCGGTAAGTCTTACTACTACAAATCAACCCAAAGCGCCGATAGCTCCTCAGCAGCAAGTGGCAGATGCTAAAAAAGAGGTAGAACCAGAAGCAGAAGCGATTGCTGCATTTACTGGCGAAGCACAAAAAAGCTCACCCTATAGTGCGCTGCTTAATCCTGAAGGCTTTGACTTTAGTAATATGTCGATCAATGAATTCAAAGGGATAGTCGATGCGGTGAGAAAACTTGAGTCGGATACACAAAGAGCAAGCGGTAACACAGAAAGCCTCAGAGGAGCATTTTGGGGGGATGTTATGGATGTAAAGGGCTCTCTTGAAGGGATCAACTTCCAGAACAGAGGTTTTTCTTCAAGTGATAAAATCGATATAACAGCATTTTTTGAACTTGGTGTTAAGGAAGCACAACAAATGCGAAAAGAGCACCCTCGCTCTTTTAGTAAAGTTGTTGGATATGCGCAGTCTGCTTTATCAACGGTAGAAAAATTAACCTCAGAATCTTTTATTAAAGAATATCAAGCTAAGGCCGTTGAGTTCTTAAAAAGCCAAGATACCCCATTGATAAAAACGCAGGCTTAGTTAAGCCTGCGCATGAATAGATTAATTTTCGCGGTATTCGTAGCGCACACCACCACACGTGCCATTACCTAAAACACATTAAAATCACTTATCCCTACTTAACGGGCAATAAATACGCTAAAATTGCAGGCTATTTTTAGTAATGAGCCGCACTTTTTATGACCTCAGCCGCAAACCCTAGTAATTTCAACGAACTTGGCCTTATTCCAGAGCTAATTGCTCGATTGTCTGATCTTGAATACACGCAACCTACGTCGATTCAGGCTAAAGCAATTCCAAGTATCTTGGCGGGAAGTGACTTAATTGCTGGGGCGAATACCGGCTCAGGTAAAACAGCAACGTTTGCATTACCTATGTTGCAAAAAGCTTTCCTAGAGCAGGGCGCTAAAAGTACTGCAAGTAAGGGTAACTTTGTAACAGGGCTTATTTTAGTGCCGACTCGTGAGCTTGCTACGCAAGTGGCCGATAGCGTTAAATCATACTCTGCAAACTTTAATGGCGCGATTAAAACAGTAGCTGTGTTTGGTGGTGTGTCGGTTAATACCCAAATGCAGGCACTTCGTGGTGGCGCTGATATTATTGTGGCAACACCAGGTCGTTTACTTGATTTAATCTCAAGCAATGCGATTAAGCTCGATAATGTAACCACGCTTGTGCTTGATGAAGCTGACCGTATGCTAAGCCTTGGCTTTACTGAAGAACTTGCTGAGCTATTAGCGTTAATGCCTGCTAAAAAACAAACTATGTTGTTCTCAGCGACCTTTCCTGAGCAAGTAACACAATTAACGCAAGAGCTGCTAAATAATCCAGTTGAAATACAAGTACAAAACAAAGAAGAGAGCACACTTGTACAGCGCGTGTTTAGTGTTAACAAAGGCGAGAAAACCACGGTTTTAGCGCATTTAATTAAAACTCATAAATGGCGCCAAGCACTGATTTTTGTGAACGCCAAAAAAGACTGTGAGCACTTAGCCAGCAAACTTGAAAAACGCGGTGTTAATGCGCAAGTATTCCACGGTGATAAAGGCCAAAGTGAGCGAACTCGCGTAATAGAAAAATTTAAAGCGGGCGAAATCGAAGTGCTTATTGCAACCGATATTGCCGCCCGTGGTTTAGATATTGAAAAGCTGCCAGTGGTAATAAACTTTAACTTACCGCGCAGCCCTGCTGATTACATGCACCGTATTGGCCGAAGTGGCCGTGCTGGTGAAGTAGGTTTAGCGTTATCACTAATTGATTACGAAGACTTTCATCACTTTAGAATCATCGAGAAGAAAAACAAACTACGTTTAGAGCGCGAAGAGGTTACAGGCTTTGCTGTAAACCAAGCCAACCTTGATGCAGCACAGGCGCTTAAAAATGATAAGCCAATGGCAAAACCTGAAGGCACAGGTAAGAAAAAGAAAAAAAATAAAACCGATGATATAGATGATGTATGGAGTGGCTGGAGAGGGCGCAATTAATAGACACAAAAAAGCCGACATACGTCGGCTTTTTTATTGGGAAGTTAAAAACATGTTTAAAGTTAAATTACATGGTATTTAGTTGTTTAATCATCGCTTGGGCTACCTCTCGTGAAGATTGATAATTTGTACCGGTAATAATCCGTCCGTCAACTTCAATAAATGATTGGTTTCGTTGCCCATAATTGAATATTCCACCGCGTTGTTTAATGAGGTTGTCTATCGCAAAGGGAAATTGTTGATAATAAGCGGCGTCTGTTTTTTCAAAGGCTGTTGGGTAGCCTGTAATTTTACGCCCTGCGACTAAGTACTCGCCACTAGCCAGTTTGAGATTAACGATACCTGCGGTGCCATGGCAAACAGCCGAAATTATCCCTTTATTTTGTTCGTAAACATGCATAGAAATTGCTTGAATGTTTTTGTTTTCCGCGACCTGATACATCGCATTACCGCCACCAACATAGTGAACAGCTAAATACTTTTCAGGGTCGACTTGTTCAGGTGCTAATGTGTACGCTAACTTGTACATAAAGTCTTGATTATAAATGTATTGGCGATGTGTTTTATCTGAAGTATTAATATAGGCAAGTGGTAAGGTACCCCCTTTGCTACTTACAACATCAACCTGATACCCTGCATTTATGAACACGTCATAAGCTTCTACTAATTCAGAAAAGCTAGTGCCTGTAGCTAGGGCTGAGTCCCCATGAAAGTCGGCACTCGATACTATAAATAACACACGTTTATCCATCGCAGCTAAAAACTGTTCTGATTGCGTAATATCCAGTTGGCTGGCTGTTTTACTAACAATTTTCCAGCCGTCAGAAAAGCGTTTTAGTAAGAACTGATCGATGTATTGTTTTACGGGTGAGGCGGTCGTTATTTTTGCACGAGCCGTGGCTATATCGTTATCAACTGTTATTGAAAGAATGGCACCTGTTCGCGTTACTTTTTTTGTTTTAAACCAGCTTGCAAATTCCTTTGCCGTAACTTGCCAAAATGGTTTATTAGGGTGGCTCAGAATTAGGCTTGCTTTAGGGTGAAATGCTGAGGTTATTAAGTTTGGATCTGCGTTGCTGGTGCCGTCTATGTATTTTTGAATGACTACATGCACAGCTTGCTGTTGCTCTGAGTTATTGGCTAAGGTTGAAAACTGAGTGATTGCCAGTAGTAATATAAAAAATTTAATGATTGTTTTCACAGTTATAAGCTCTTAATTTAATGTGGCTTTAAATTTAAGCTAAATATAATTAAAACAATGAATTAGTTTATATTTTAGGAGTCTCAAATTATAAATTGAGAGTTCTAAACTTATTTGGAGTCAACCCAGTTTGTTGTTTAAACGCATTATAAAATGTGGATGGTGCGCTAAAACCGCTTTGCTCTGCAATATCATCAATACTGGTGTTTGGGTGTTCAAGCAATAGCCCTTTTGCACATGCCACGCGCAAACTATTGACGTATTGTTTAAAGTTCATTTGATAGTGCTTATTGAGCAGTTGCGATAAAACAGTATGCGATGTTGATAACCGCTTAGCCAAGCGAGGCAAAGTTAACTGTGGATCGATATATAGCTGATCTTTAGCCATCAACTGATTTAGCAAAATAGAGTAGTGTTCTGCCTGTTCTTTAGACAATTTATTATTGGCATATTTATCTATTTTATTCGATGAAGGCGAAGGTGGTTTTAACAGTATTATTGACGATAAATATAAGACGACCGAAAAGCTGATCGCCCCCATAATATAAGAAGTATATGAGGCAGTAAAATACGCCAGCCAAATTAAACTACACCCTACGATAGTTATAAATGTTTGCTCAGAAAGAAGCTGCTTCCAATTACCTGCTACCTCTTTAAAACGAGAATAGTAGAGGTAGCTTGCGATTATAAGGCAGACAAACCATACATAGCTTGAACCTCGATACAGCCAATATTGCCATAATTCAAGATTTTCATTGTAGGGGTAAATCATCCCGATAGTAAAAACAATTCCGACCAGACAAATAAATAGCCGACTAGGGAAGTTATTTACAGTGACTGATTTTGATTTCGTATAGGTGTAGACAACTAAGCAGGGACCAAGTAGGCAGCATGCGGTCAGCCCTATTTGTAAAATACTTTTATCGAGTGTGGGTATAAAATAAAAAGCGACTGACTTAGCAATACGAACACTGATTAGTAACAGTAGGACAGCTAACCATGTGTCTGACGGTTGTTTATTTTTACGAACAAATAGCCATAGTGCTAATATAACGCCATTAAATGCGCCTAATGAAGAAAAGAAAAACAATAGGTATGAATAAGCTTTCATAAAAAGTTAAGTCCATTAATTTGTGTTAACTATCCCAAATTAACCTTTAAATCGCAAATCTATTGGTACGCTTAATTCTTGGAGTCATAAAGCGCTTTATTAAATAAGTAAAAATACCGAACAATTTACAGTATTGTTCGGTATTAGCGTCTCATACTATAGGCGTTCTATCAGCATTCACGATGTTATGTACGCTCATAAACCTAGTGTTCGTGAGCGTGCTCTTCTTCTTGTGCTATACCTAACCAAGTAATAGCCGCTGGTGGGAATGTAAGTTCTAGTTCACCTTCAATTTCTAAATCTTCAAGGTGTACTTGCACAACGTGCTGAGCAATAGGGTCGGCTACATAAGCGAAATGACCGTTTTGTGTTACTGTCATACTAAACTTCATACCCTCAGGCATGGTTGTTACGTCTTGTTCAGTGATATCAACTTGACCTGCTAGTTCCCAGTGCGTGTGACCGTCGTGCGCATGTGCCTCAAGTACATTTAAAAAGCCTAGGCTGTCTAGTACTAAAAAGTGCTCGCCATTGGCTGAGAAAGAGTAAGATACCGCACTTGCGCCATCGGCTAGTTGCCATTCTAGCGCTTCCATTTCAGCGTCGCTTGGGTTGATACTTAACAGCACAGCAGCGCCGCCGCCATGACCCGAAGCTATACCAATAAAGGTATCGCTTTTTTCGTGGCCGTATAGTCGACCAATTCGTAGATCGCCTACAGCATCAATGTTGGCCACTTTTACAGCTTCGTACTCGTCATTATGTTGATGCGCTAATAGCACGCCGTCACTACAACCAAATGCGATGGTGTCGTGGTTTTGTGCTGCACCGTGTAAATCTGGGCAAGTAAGTTCAAGTGTTTGCTCTAGTTCGTATTCGCCATCGTGAAGGTGGTAAACACCGACTTGATCAGGCAGAATCTTAGCGTTTGATGTACTCTGTGCATCATCGCGACGAATTGTTGATAATACGTGCTCGCCGCGTGGCTGCGCTACACCGTGCATATTTATATTGTAGCTAATGCTTGGTAATGCCGCTGTTGCGTTTGTAATATCGTTGTCGGTTAGAACCGCTACTGAGGCGGTTGTGCCTGAGTCTGTATCACCATCATAAAATATAGCTAATTTACCATCGTGATTAACGAGGTGGGTAGGGCGGCTGCCGCTGGTTAGTTCATAACTGCTAAGTACAGGGCTTTGTTCGTAGTCATGTAGGTGTGCACCGTGATCTTCACGCCATAAGCCACCATCAATAAAGCCAAGGTAATCTTGGCTGCGACTTGCAATAAGTGCATAACGAAAATCAGGAGACACTGACAGCGTATTTGAATCATGTGTTAGGGTGAATGTTTCAAGCAGTTTATTGTCGTCTAAGTCAAAAAAGCTGGCTGCGTTGCTATCAGCGGCAAGTACAGCGAGTCTTCCTAATGAGTCGATTGTATAGCCATCGCCGTGGTCGCCACCATCACCGTGATCATGGCCGTCATCAGGCACTGCAATTGGATCTTTTTCAACAATGTTGGTTTCTGCATCGCCGCAGGCTGTAATTAATGTACTGCTAATTGCAAGTGCAATAAGTTTTAGTTTGAATAGTTTGGTCATGTTAGTTTCCTTTAATTTATTTATAATTTTTATGGCTTAGAAATAGCCACGAATGCCTAATGCAAAGCTACGGCCTGGGCGTGGCGCAATATTCTTTAAGAATGAGCTATGCACACGGGCTTCTGTGTTCGTTAAATTTGTGCCTCGTAGGTACAAAGAAAGGTCTTGATTGAGTACCGATAAATCATAAGAAATACTGGCATTGACCAAGGTGTAACCATCGGTAGCAGTTTCTTCAGGAGCGGTACGGTCTTGCTCTTGGTAGCGAGTGGCATGAATGTGGGCACTGAGTTTTTCGGTTTGGTAGCTAAACTCTGTACCGAAACGCAGTGGCGGCGTACGCGGTAGGTTGCCACCTGAGTCAAGGCGAGCGCGCACGTAATCTGAAAATAGCTCAAGCTTGAACTCGTCGGTTAACTGCCATGCAACTTGCGCTTCAAAACCGTGTAAAGTTACATCGTCCGTCTTGAATAAATAAACAGGTAATTCAGATGAATGATCATGCTCGTCACCGTGATCATGGTCATCCCCGTGGTCGTGGCCACTTTCAGCGTATAAGCCAGTTTCAACTTGATAATAATAGTTGTCTACTTGGTTATAGAAGGCATTAAAAATGAAGCCTATATCGCCTTGGGTTTTACGAAAGGTTAAGTCAATATTATTGGCGGTTTCTAAATCAATGGTGTGATCAGATAAGCCTAAATGGCCGTCTTCATGAATATCAAACAATGCGCCGACTTCATAGGTTGCAGTACCAATATGAGGGCCGAACGACAATAACTCTGATGCTGATGGTGCACGCTCTGAACGCGACAATGACAAGCCTAAATTATAGCTAGGAGCAAAGTCCCAGACTACGCCAGCAGATAAGCTAACAGGGGTAAATTCATGCTTTGCGTCAAATACGCGAGTTGCGTTGCTGTGTTCATCATGGCCGTGATCATGGTCGTCATGTCCACCTACGTCGTCGTGCGCGTGGGCATCAATACTAGGTAGTAATACGTTATCTGCATCGATAGTTACGCGTTCGGCGCGGCCACCTAATTGCACTAAAAAATCACCAAAGTGTCTTTCTTCCATTAGTGCAATGGCATAGCTTTGTGTTTGTGAAGGAGGGGTAAACGCTTCTGAGCCTTGTGCTTCATCATCACTTTGTTTGTAATGAAAGCTAATGCCGCCATTCCACTCATTAAATTGATTATGCAAAATGTCTACGCGTAATTCGTTGGTTTCATTTTTAAATGTGGTACCAACTGAGCCATGTTCAATTTCTGCGTGTTCGTAATCTGTAAAACCTGCACGTAGGTTGATTTTATTAAGCCATTTACTATCTAGGTTGTATTCACCTAATAGTTGCACTTTAGTTTGTTCTAAATCGGCAAATACGCTTTCTTCTTCATCACTGTGCTCGTCTTCACCACCGTGAGAGTGACCCGGAATGCCGTATTGACGATTAAATTGCTCGATGGCTAAACCAATAAAGCCTTGATCGAATAAATAGCTGGCGCCAACAGTAAAGCCGTCAGACTCTTCGTTGCTGTTTTTTACAACATAATCACTATGGTGTTCTGCATGGTCATGATCGTCATGTGCTAATTCAGCAGCGACGGGTATTTCATAGTCATTCGCTTCTCGCCAAAATGCATCAGCATAAAAAGCAAACGAATCAGTGCCTGTGGTCGCATTAAAAGAAGCAACGGTTTGATCATCAACCGAGTTGTGCTCTACATTCCATTCACCACGAGTTGAACTGTCGGTTGGTACGCGGTTATCTACCACATTGACTACCCCGCCAATTGCACCACTGCCGTAAAATAACGTTGCAGGGCCGCGTAATACCTCTATTTGTTGTGCAGTTGACGCCTCTGAAGCAACTGAATGATCTGGACCCACTCTTGACACATCACTCACATCAAGGCCATTTTGAGTGATCAGAACTCGAGGTCCACTTAAGCCACGAATAATTGGGGTGCTGGCGACTTTGGCGTGAAAATTAGTATTAACACCTGGCAGTCTTTCCAAGCTGTCACCGAGTGTTGCGGCTTGTTCGCGTCTTAATTTTTCACCGGATAAAACACTCACCGGAGAGGCTGATTCCATTGCTGACATATGAATTGGGGTTGCTTCAATGTCAATAACTTCAATTGGTGAGCGCTCTAAATTAAAAGCAACCGATTGGCTATCACTGGTATTGAGCGTGATATCGCGATGAAGGTGAGCATAACCTGGGGCAACAACGTGAAGTTCTTTTAAACCGTCTTTTAAGCCCGTTATTACAAATTTGCCGTTTGCATCCGTTGTAACTTTTATGTCTGAGCCTTCAACTTCTACTGTTGCGTTGGCAACAACGTTACCTTGCTTGTTTAACACAACGCCTTCAATGGATTTTGCAAGCACACTTGCGGGTAATAAAGCCGCTATCAACACAGCTAATTGAGATCTTCGTTTCATTTGACTACCTTAGTGAATGTTATACTATATCAATTGTGCTTGAAATGTTATATTGTATCAATAGAAAAATTAATTAATGTTTGGCGCAAATGGAACAGGTTTACACGAAATGGAATCATGATAAGGGGCAAGGAATGGCAAAGTTTGAGTTGAGTAAGCCTGAGTTAGTGTGGTCAAAGTGAATCAACGGCAAGTTAAAAAAGCGATTCGTTTTGCAAATATTAAGTGCGAAACATCAGGAAAAAAACTGACTGAAAAACGTCAGCAGGTACTCGAAATTTTACTCCATGCAAATAAGCCTTTATCGGCTTATGAACTTACTGACCAATTCAATAAGGTGATGGATGTGCCGATTTTGGCTATGTCAGTTTATCGGATTTTAGATGTTTTAGAGTCGGTCAACTTGGTACATAGATTAAAATCAGAGAATAAATTTATGGCATGCAGTCATGCCAATGATGGATGCCAGCATCAGTTATCTATGTTTTTAATTTGTGCTTCATGTAACAAAGTGACCGAGATGAATGATGATAATGACAAGGTGAAGGCTTTGTTTGAACATTTGGAGCTTACAGGTTTTTCGCCGGCGGGTTCGCAGTTAGAGATTTCGGGATTATGTTGCCAATGCAAGCCAAAATTGCCGCAGTCCAATTAGAGGAAATAGAATGAAATCGACACAAAGTGTAATGGATAAGCTTGCTATAGGTCTTTCAATGGTATGCACAGTTCATTGTTTTGCAACACCTATTTTACTAACACTTTTACCTAGCTTTGCTGCCTTACAACTTGACAATGAACAGTTCCATTTATGGATATTGGCAGCTGTAATACCTACAAGCATACTTGCATTAAGTTTAGGTTGTAAAAAGCATAAACGTTTTCGCTATATGGTGTCAGGGCTTGTTGGTGTGATTTTAATGGTACTCGCAGTGACCGCTGGTGAGGCGTTATTCGGTGAGTTAGGCGAGAAAGGGTTTACGCTATTAGGTGCGGCTTTTATTGCTGTTGCCCATTGGTTTAATTTTCGTCAGTGTATAGCCAAAAATAATGAAGACTGTCCGTGTTCAGCTAGCATGTCAGAGCAAGTAAATTGAAAGCCACATTAATTAAACATGCTTGTGTAGTCAATGAGGGTAAGTCGCAGGTTCTTGATGTGCGCATTGTTGGTGGGCGTATCGATAAAATAGCGGCGGATATACCCGCACAAGCGAATGACCATGTAGTTGCAGCAAATGGGTGTTATTTATTACCTGGAATGATTGATGATCAGGTGCACTTTCGCGAACCTGGTTTAACTCATAAAGGCAATATTGGCAGTGAATCGCGCGCAGCCGTTGCAGGTGGCATCACTAGTTTTATGGAAATGCCAAATGTAAGCCCGTCAACGACCACGATTGAGGCACTGGAGCATAAGTTTGCGCTAGGTCGCGACAGCTCATTGGCAAACTATAGCTTTTATTTAGGTGCTACTGAAAATAATTTAGAGCAAATTAAAAGGCTTGATCCAACTCGCCATTGTGGCGTAAAAGTTTTTATGGGGGCATCCACAGGGGATTTACTTGTTGAGCACCCTGATGCGTTAGATGCAATTTTTAAAGAGAGCCCAATTTTAATTGTGACCCACTGTGAAGATGGTCGTGTTATTGAAAAAAACCTTGGTAAGTTGCAGGGGAAAACCTTAGACATACACGATCACCCTATTATCCGAGATACGCAGGCTTGCTATGCCTCATCGTCTTATGCTGTTGCATTGGCTAAAAAGTATCAGTCGCAATTACATGTATTGCATATCACCACAGAAAAAGAGCTTAGCTTGTTTTCAGCAGGTGATATTCGTAATAAACATATAACTGCTGAGGCCTGTGTCCATCATTTGTGGTTCAGTGCAGAGGATTATGCAAAGCAAGGTAATTTGATTAAATGTAATCCAGCAATCAAAGCAAAAAGCGACCGCGATGCGCTACTCAATGCAGTTATAAATGGTCAAATTGATATTATTGCAACCGATCATGCTCCACATACTTGGAGTGAAAAACAGGTTCCTTATAGTCAAGCACCAGCAGGCCTGCCTTTGGTTGAACATGCATTATTAACTTTGCTTGAACACGTAGAGCAACAGCGCTTAACACTAGAGCAGGTCGTTGAAAAAACAGCCCATAATCCTGCATTGCGTTACCACATAATAGATCGTGGTTTTATTCGTGAAGGCTATTTTGCCGATCTGGTTTTAGTTGATACAAATCAGCAAACCTTAGTCAATCATACAAGCACCCGCTACCACTGTGAATGGACCCCCTTTGACGGTCATCGATTCCCGGCAAAAATTATGGCCACGTGGGTTAATGGTAAACAAGTATTTGATGGCCAGCAGCTAATAGACACGACTGGCATTGCAATGCCTTTGTTATTTAATCGTTAAAAGTGAATAGTAGTTAAAATATGAAATTACAATTACCTGATATTGCATCTGGGCAGCGCGCCGGGGCAGCCTTACCATTAAAATGGGTTGGTATGGAAGGCATTGCCATTCCTTTAAATATTATTGAACAACCCAGCTCATCAATTGCAGCAAAAGCGGATGTATTTGTAAGTTTAGATAAAGCTGACGCGAAAGGCATACATATGTCGCGGTTGTATCTAAGGGTAAAAGATATTTTGGCGCGAGAGCAATTAAGTGTAGGTGTGTTGGCTGCTCTTTTAAAAGAGTTAGTCGAGTCTCAACAAGGATTAAGCCTTGCTGCACGACTGCAATTAGCGTTTGAATTAACAATTCGCAAACCTGCGTTGCTCAGTGATCAATTTGGTTATCAAACTTATCCTGTGAGTATTCGTTGTGAATACATTAATGAACAAATGAATATGGAGTTGTCACTGACCATTCCTTATTCAAGTACATGTCCTTGTTCTGCGGCTTTATCAAGGCAGGCAATGAGTGATGCCATTACTTCACAGTTTAGTCAGGATCTTATATCTAAAGAGCAGCTTTTAGATTGGGTTACCTCGCAGCAAGGTTCAGTTGCAACACCACATAGTCAGCGTTCATATGCCTATTTAAAATTACGCCTGCAAAATAATGCGTTGCCGAACCTTGAAACGTTGATTAAAAACTTAGAAGAAGTGATAGGCACACCTGTGCAAACCGCAGTAAAACGCGAAGACGAACAAGCGTTTGCAAAATTAAATGCTGAAAACCTCATGTTCTGTGAAGACGCAGCAAGACGTTTAAAACTAGCGCTAGAAAATAATGGGCAAGTCATCGACTACTGGTTTAAGGTTGAGCATCAAGAAAGTTTACATGCTCATAATGCGGTGGTTATTGATCATAAATCTTCACATGGTTACGAAAAGCTTTAAAGACCCAAAATGGAGAATTTTATCGGTGAAATGACTCACTAACCGTATGAGTTATTTCCCTGTTATTAAGCTGTAATAACAGGTCATTAATTTAATGCTATGGGTATATTAAGACATAATTTTAAACAGCAGCTCTCTTACTGTTGCGGGTTCAAATGGCTTGTCACAAATGGCATCTACACCCGCTTGGGCAATGTTTGCTAAATGAGTTTCGTTGGCTTCCGAACTTACCATTAGAACCGGAATATGCGAATAGGTTGCTGAGCTTCTT
Source organism: Pseudoalteromonas porphyrae (assembly GCF_001298125.1). Taxonomy (NCBI): domain Bacteria; kingdom Pseudomonadati; phylum Pseudomonadota; class Gammaproteobacteria; order Alteromonadales; family Pseudoalteromonadaceae; genus Pseudoalteromonas; species Pseudoalteromonas porphyrae. The sequence continues at coordinate 54,232 of NZ_LHPH01000010.1, forward strand.
ACTGTTTCGGTCAGTTCTTTGCCATCCATTTCAGGCATGTTGTAGTCGGTTACAATTAAATCGAACGACTGTTCATTAAGCAGTTCTACAGCTTTTTTTCCATCTTCTGCTTCAACAGGTGCAGGGATCCCCATACCTGCAAGCACCCTTATAATATGCTTACGCGCAAAACGGCTATCATCAACAACAAGCACGCGCAGCAAAGTGACATCAAAATGCTCTAATTCAACTTCTTCTTCACTAATAATATCTAATGTTGCTTTAAGCGCACGGGTAATTGCTTCGGCGCTAAATGGCTTGGGTAGAATAGCTAATACCCCAGATTGCCTTAGTTGCTCTAAATATTTTTTGTTGCGCTCGCTTGATACCAACATAAACGCTTGATGCTCAGTTTGTGGTGTTGAGCGTATTTTCTGTAAAAGTGAATCAGCGGTGCCGTCAGAAAAATACATGCTACTGATCACTAAATCAGGCTGATAGCTATCAAGCAACGCTAAAGCTTGGGCTTGTGTGTTAGCTGTTTCAACTTGAGTTACACCGCTCTGAGTCAGTGATTTTATTATCAACTTTTGTTGCACATCGGAAGGCTCAACTAACAGTATTGATAAATTGGCTATTGCGGTTAAATCACTCATTTATATCTCTTCAGTGTTGTTGTTATACGAAAGCTTTTTCTTAGATCGGTATTATAGATCAACAATATGCCCTAGCAGGACAAAACTTTGCATTTTTGTAACTAAAAGTATTAAAAAGCATGTAAAACAAAGAGTAAAAAGGCCTATGAACGACCAATGACAGAGTGTGAAGGTTAATCTGTAGTCTTTTTTTGCTCTTTTGCGATATAAAACTTGCCGATCCACCAAGCTTTAATATTGAATCGAGTGTGGCCAATAGTCGCGTGTATTTATGGATGCAAAGAACATGGATGCTGCAACAACTCCCTTTAGCGCTGCTATTATTTTGGCTGGGCGGTGTCTCTTGGGTGGTGTGGGGTGTATGCCTTAGAGTGAGTGTATCTGTGGTTGGGCATTGGTTAATTGGTTATTTTGCACATAATCATGGGCAAAGGGATTGGCATGTTGAGCAAGCATATGTTCAAGGCTATAACGTGCCTTTTGCTGCATTATTAACTATGGGCGAAAGTTATCATAACAATCATCATGCATTTCCTGGCTCTGCAAATTTTGCTTTAGAAAAAGGGCAATTGGATATTGGCTGGTGGGTGTTAAAAGGGTTGTTCGCGATCGGTTTGGTGTGGGGTTTAGTATTGCCGCAGCATTTAGCACAACGTGACGAGTTAGTACGAATAGATCGCTAATATGGTGTTGTGCTTACGACGGATACGTTAATATTCATCGTAAGCTGCAACGTTGAGCTTTTGTTTACCGTTAGGTATTAACGATAAAACGCTTCAACAGTGCCTTTTACTTTAATTAAAAGTGGTTGGCCGCGGCGATCTAACGCTTTTGGTGCTGCCACTTTGATCCAGCCTTCGCTGATGCAGTATTCTTCAACGTCTGAACGTTCTTTGCCATTGTGGCGAATACCAATGTCGTGATCAAAAACGGCTTCCACATAATGTGGGCTACGAGGGTTGATCGAAAGTTGATCAGGTAGTTCAGGTTTATTTGTGTCAGTCATAATTGTGATCTGCAAAGAATAGATTGTGCGCTATTGTAGGCAATACACGCTTTAGGCTCAATAGTGGCTGTGATAAATATGAACGATTACCGCTAAAATAGCTAAGAGATAGGAGCTTATAGAGCCAATATCTCGTCGCGGTTGCTCGGTGACCATGCTTTGTTTGCGGCTTGTTGTTGCGGTAGCCATTCGTAGTCAGTGTGTTCTTTAGGATCGAGTATGATGACGATATCATCTGGGACGCAAACACTAAACACATGCTCGGTATTAATAAGCGCGTTGGCATGATAACGATGACGCCAGTTTTCGCGGATAGTATATTGGTTGGTCTTTTGGTGATTGCGAATGGTTAAACCTAATGACCGTGCATCAATGCCGGTTTCTTCAAGTAATTCGCGGTAGGCGGTTGTTGTAGGGCTTTCGCCTTCATCGATGCCACCTGTGACTGATTGCCAAAAATTAGCGTCGTCAGTGCGTTGAATCAATAAACAGTCTTTATTGTTTTTATAAATAACCACCAGCACAGAAAAGGGCTGACGAAGTGGTAAGTTTGCTGACAAAATAAGCGCTCATTCTACTTAGTTATCGCTAGTTTAGCGCAGTAAAAACTAAGAAACTAGCGTGAAGTGTCACTTGTTTGGTGTGGCTCTTAACTAAGTGCTTAAACCACCCAGTATGTAGAATTCAGCGCATTGATTACTTTGAGCTGCTATTCGAGGGCTTGGGTAGGAAGCGCAGAATAAGCCCTGAGAGTTGGTTAAACAAGCGACATAAGGTCTTAACTTTAGGTCGCTTGTGCTTCATTTAATGGTTAATTAGAAATAATTTCTATAATCTTTTTACTATATTCAGTAGGGTTAAGCGTGTCATCGTTGCAAAAAACTATTGCGGAGAGTTGCTTGTCAGGGATGCGTTGATAGTGCGTTGCTACACCTAGCCAGCCACCGCCGTGGGAAAAAACTTTACCGTTGTCTTTTTCTTCAACCCCTTGCCCGTTTGCATACAAAGAGCCTCTTGTTAAATGTTGGCTATTAGGCGTATTAAAATGCTTAAGTAAAGCATGCGGCTGTTTGCCTAAAGTAGGGCTATAAAAATAGTGATCCCATAGCAGCATATCCTCAATATTTGTATGTAAGCCACCATCGCCGACCCAAAATAAATTGGTCATATTTGTAAAGTATTCACCACTTTTGTTTTTACTGTACCCACTGGCTCTATTAGCGACTATCTCAGTGCTATCATCACTAAAAAAGGTATGCTTCATACCAAGAGGTTTAAATATACGTTTATCGGAATATGTTCTTAATGATTCCCCTGAAACTTTTTCGACCAGCATCGAAAGTAAAAAATACGCGTAGTTGCTATATTCCCATTGTTGATCGGGTGCTCTTCTTAATGGCACTGTTTTTACATAATCGTAAAACTCTTTAATACTCAGGTAATCTTGATTGCCAAGCCTAAATGGCCCTCCCGCGGAAGAGCGTAAATCCATTGCCTTTTCATCTGTTAGGTCATCCACAAAGTCGTAATCACCCATGCCCGAGAAATGCCCAAGCATCGAGTTAATTGTTACTTTGTTTTTATAATCACGTAATTCGGGCAAGTGTTCACGAATGTCGTCCTCTAATTTTATTTTTCCTTCATCAGCCAAAAGTAATACGGCCATTGCTGTGAATTGTTTTGATACAGAGGCGATACGATGAATATGATTGCCATCTAAAGGTACATTTAGTTCAAGGTTTGCTGACCCATAGCCAGCTTGATGTATGAGCTCTCCTTGTTTAATAGCGCCAACGGTACAACCAGGGATATTGTCAGATATGTCACTAAAAAGTGCGTCTATTTGTTCAGCATATGAAGGTTGAGTTTGAGCGAATACGCTATTTGAAGATACCAATAAAGCTAAATGAACAACTGTTCTTTTAATCATATTATTCCTTAATATTATATTTTATTATTTACTCAATTAATTAAAATTGAACGATCTATCAGCACAAAGGCGAGTATTTTGATTCTATGCATTAAGAGGTAAAGCGCTATAAAGTAATTGCTACTTGTTAATGTGTAATAAAAAAGTAGGAAAAACATCCAAAGAATATTTGTTTCTTCTTCAATCTTCAACCTCAAAATGATTAGGGTTAGTTTTATTCTAAGGGGCTATAAATAGGGTTGTGCTGAGGCTGCCTTAGACATCATGCTAATTCGTATTCTGAAAAAGTGATACTGGGTGCAATAAGGGCGGAAGCAATCGTATGCTGGGCATTAGTGGGTAATATTAAAATCTAAAAACAGGTAATTATAGGCTAAAGTTAGCCAATTCTTCGTTTTGTAATATTCGAAGCACCGGCTATAAAAACTTAGTATTAATTTAGTTTGACTGGGCCGTTGATATTATCAATGCTTAAATCGCCTGAGCCAGCTTCAATAATAGTTAGGCCTTTACTGTCATTGACGCGAATACTGCCTGAGCCGTCTTCAATCGTGACTAGGCCATTAACGTGTTCAACATAAATGTCGCCAGATTCATCTTCAATTGTGATGTAATTGCCTAGAGTTTTGGCATTAATACTGCCAGAGTTATCGTCAATATCGACACTGCCGGTGATGTTGGTCAGGGTGATATCGCCAGAGTCATCTTCGATAACCAGGTTACCACGTACATCTCGAATATTGATGCTGCCTGAGTCGTCACTGATTTCAATATTACCGGTGATATTCTGCAAATCGAGATCCCCAGAATCATCATCAATCGTAACATTGTGCCCTTGATTAATAGTGATGCTGCCTGAGTCATCGTCTATTTCGATATTGCCTTGCACACTAGCTATATTAATATCGCCAGAGTCATCATCTATATCAAGGTTAAATGCACTTGGTACAGTCACAACTAAATCGATACTTGGCGAATTACCTTGGTATACAACCATGCCTGTTGGGTTGTAGTCTTTTGCAATTAATACTGCTTTGTTGCCTACTTGTTCTAGAGTGAGTGTGTAAGCGTCATCTATCTTTGCTGTATAAATAGTCGCATCTACGGTGATTTCAGTGGCGGTGCTTGAGCCAATTATTTGCAATGACCCCGATTCAGCATCAATAGAAAGTTGCTGTAACTGCGCTGCTGACAGTGAGAGTTGTTGTTGCTGTTGTACATTGGAGCCTGAGGTTGAAATATGCACAATACAGCCACTGAGCAATAATAGGCTAGCGGCAATAGGAAGGGCTTTAGTTAGCGAAGAGAGACGTTTGTTGATCATTATATTGGTTCTCATTTTTTTAATTAGATTTACAGCTTATGATTTTAATAGCAAAAATAAAGCCAAAGTTTAACAAGCTGTTTTTATTAATTTTAATTTTTCATTGCTGATAAGCATAACGAATAATTGGTCAAATGGACTAAATTCGAGTGGTTATTAATATTGTGGGGTCGATAGAGAAGGCTTATAAGCCACTTCAACAAGGGTTAAAGTGGCTTAGATGATTATTTTAGATATTACAAATACTTATTATTGCTAGGTTTGGTGTGGCTTGAGAGTAGTAAATAGTTGTGTTTGCACCAGTTGTATTACTCACAGTATCCTCAGTGACCGTTACCTCATAAATTGCGCTGCTAGGAAGTGCAATATTCAAGGTGGCATCTAGGTAGGTGCCATTACTTTTTGGCAATACCAAAGATTTTGTTTCGTCAAACTGAAACTCAAAGCTGCTTGAAGTTAAAATAGTATCAACCATTTTAAAGCGTAAATTTACTGTATCAGGACCAGTAAACTCTGGGCATACGAATACAGATACTTCAACATCTTGCACTGTCGGTAAGCTTGATTGGCCTAAATTTAAGGTAAAGTCATTTTGTGTAATTGCTACCGACTTATATTCGCCGCTTGCTAACCTTTCATCTGCAATTGTAATTGTGGTTTTTGCGCCTTCTTCTAACGCCGTTACTGTATCAAACACGCCGCTAGCATCAGTTGTATGCTCTACTCCATTAATTAGCAACTTAGCATTAGCTATACCTATTTTTTGGGTATCAGTAATTTGCCCTTTTACAGTACCTGTAAGTATTGCCGTGTCTGTTGCTGAGGTGATGAAAAGCATATTTTTCGAATTACCATCAGCATCCTCAATAACAATAGCGCTGCTGTAGATGCCAGCAATATCAGGTGTAAATTGTGTGGTGCTTTGATCTGTAGTTGTTAAAGCTGCATTTGAACCATCAGGCTTAATAAGTACCCAAGTATAATTAAGCGCGGTACCTTCTGGATCGTAACTTTGGCTAACATCAAACGTAACGGGGTTGCCAACAACAGCTATGCGGGTTTGCAGTCCTTCAAAAATAAGCACTGGCGGCGCATTTCGATTAACTGTGATAGTAATAGTTTGCGTATCAGAGTATTTAGCGCCATCGTTGGTACGTAGCGAAACAACAAACTCTCCCGCCATTGATGCTTTAAATAAAGGCTTAGCAACATCGGTGTTAGAAAGCGTAGCACGACCTATCGGTGATACAATTTCCCACTCATAGGTAAGGTCTTTGCCTTCAGGGTCTGTACTTTGTGAGCCATCAAGTTGAATTTCCTCATCGACTAAAATAGATGGTACATCACTAATAATGGCTGTTGGTTTTTCATTAGCTTGCGCGTGTAACACGGTTGTAGCTTGCTCAGAGCTAAGTTGTCCATCTGATACGATTAATGTGATCACATAATCACCTTCAATATCAGCGCTAAGCGAAGGTGTTGCTGTTGTGTGCTGGATTAGTTGCGCGATACTGTTTCCTGGTTTGCCTTGTAATTTCCAAAGGTAGCTTAAAGGTTGCCCTTCAGGATCGTTACACTGCGCGCACTGTAGCGTGACTAAGTCATTTAACATGATGCTTCTTTCAGCTACAAGCTGCGCAATTGGGGCTTGATTAGTCGCCTCTACCGCTAACGTTACTGAGGCTGTACTTGCTTCACCGTGTTGATCTTTAACTGTTAATGAAAGCGTGTACTGGCCAAGTACTGAGGAAGAGAATCCAGCTGTGTGGGTTAAGTTATCCGTTAGTGCTGGGTTACTATTGGCAGGTTGTGAGGTAATGGCCCATAAATAGCTCAGGGTATCACCTTGATCAGGGTCGCTACTTTGCGTGCCATCAAGTGTGGCTATGCTGTTAGGTGCGATGGTTTTATTTTGCACTTTAATAACAGCTTGAGGAGCTGAATTATCATCGAGCGGTTCGCTTTGTATCAATACCTCATTACTTGCTGTTTCGCCTAATGAATTAGTAATTGTTAGCTTTACTGCATAACTCCCACTTTTATCTGCAATGAATTGACTTTTAACGCTATTATTGTTTTCTATTGTTGCACTACTGCTAAGTGGTTTGGTATTAAATTGCCATTTGTATTGATTGATCACACCGTTTGAGGTGCTGCTTAGTGCGCCATCTAATAAAACTACATCACCTTGTTTTACTGTTTGAGGCTGTCCTGCTCTGGCTATTAATTGCGTGGGAGCGGTTTTAATTTCAATTAATTTATCAACCGGTGTGCTCGAAAGCTTGCCATCATTGACGATTAAAGTGAGCTTATAGCTTTGTGCTTCAGTTACGGATATTTCGACTTTACTTTGATTGTTTACAGCAATGGCAAATTCAGTTTGTTCGTCAACACTGGTTAAGCGCCATTGGTAAGTTAAAGTATCGTTCTCAGGGTCGCTACTGTTTGTGCCACTAAATATGAGTGTTGTATTTACACGCATTTCACCTGCCGGGGCATTAATCATGGCGGTTGGTTTGGTGTTTGTTGGTGCTGTTTTACCTGGGTTTGTATTGCCTGTCGGTGAACCGGAGCCGCCGCCACATGCAGTGAGTGTAAATGCCAAAGCACACGGAATTAAGATCTTCCACGTCATATCAATTTCCTTATCGGTAATATTGTTGTGTAAATTTATTTTAAGGATGTGGGGTGGATATAATTATTATGGGGTAAGTAATTACATTGTTCATGCAGGAATGAAATCCAATTTCCATACTATTTATATCCGTTAAATATAGTTTAAAGTAATTATTCAAAACTGGTATTTAATATGTACCTAAAAATACAAGTAAGCAAGTGGATTGCGTTAATTAACTGTATTTTTTTTCGTCACAAAAAACTTAACACAACTAGGTTATAGTAATTGTTGTTTTTTTTAGGAATAAATGATTTGGCGTTGATTAGTGTTTTTTGATTTAAAATCAAAAGGTTTAGTTTTATGGTTCGGTGTATAAATATAGAAAATTGTTGGTGCGAGCACAGCAAATAAAAGGCCAAGCAAACAGCTTGACCTTATTTTTTGCGTTATAAAAAGAGGTTACTCTGGCGCTACATCAAGTGTCGTGAATAACGAATAGCGTACGCTATCAATGCCTTTTTCAGTCGATTCTTCACTGATACTGGCTTCAATTAGGTATAAGCCAGGGTGTTGCCACGTTGTGCTAAAAAATCCCTCTTTATCGGTGGTTATTTTTACTTCATTACGTTCGTTACGATAGCGTGTATCGCCTTTTAAGATTGCGAGTTCTACGTTAGCCGCAGGTTTTCCTGCTTTTAATAGTTGAAAACGCGCTTGTTCACCAACAAATAAATCATTAGGGTGCGTTGGACCACTTATCTCTAAACCTTTACCGAGCAGAGCAGGTTTTGATGTGCCGTTACGACTTACAAAGGTATCAACGGTAGAGATTGCTTTCGTTGTTTTGATATCGGTTGCATCGGCTGGAATATCCTTGCTGTCTTTACCAGCAAATACACGACGACGGTCGCCATCTTTATTCTTATAGAATGTCATTAAGCGTGGTTTTTGAGTCATGGCAATGTGGTAAGTCCCTTCGCCATCAAGCTTCACAGCTGCTGAGTTTTTGCGCTTTAGGTAATAAGCACGAATTTTGTCACTAACAGGTTTACCGTCAGGGCCAATCGCCATAATTAAGTTATCGTCATATTCAGCGCCTTTTTCTTTTGGACGATATGCTTTATCTGGTGCAAAAATTTCATTTGAAATACTCGCATCTACCATTACGTAATGCGCTTTATCGCCTGATAAAGAGGTGTGCGATGGCACTAACCATTGTGCATGTGCGCTGGCGTAGCTTGATGCAAGAGCAGTGAAAGTAAGTGCACCAATTAGTGCGCTTTTAAGTAAATTGATTTTCATAATCTTTCCTTATTTAAATTGTTGTAGCTGCTTTGCTTACGTATTACTTAGCAATAATAGTGACGAAACTTTGTGAATATTCATTAGTACCATCAATGGTTATTTTGCCATCTTTTGTTAGATCGATTGCAACGCGGGTATAATCACGGCCGCCTTCTTCACGAACAACTTCTAGGTTTAGCAAGTATTTACCTGGTTTAACTGCATTGTTAGCCAAATCTTTGCCGTGCCAATTAATGGTGTAAGTGCCGGGGCGTTTTGTAGCGCCTGTTATGCCGTCAAAGTTGGCGTCGCTTTTACCAGCTTTACGCCACCATTGACGTAAATCTTTAAACCACTCTGCTTTTTCTACCCACAATGCGAGTGTTGTTACATGCTTTCGCTCAGGGGTTTCTAACCAAACAGCCACATAAGGGCGGTGGTATGGCTGTACGTCTAAATCAGGTAGAGTTATTTCAATTTCAAGCTCAGCCTGCGCAGCAGTAACATGAGGTAGAAACAAAGCCGCTGTAAATAAGATTACGGCGCTAATTAAGGTGTTAAGTTTTTGCATTAAGACACTCCTTTTAGTTGCGGTACCCAGCATAAATAAATGACGGCAGGTGTTGCGACCCCAAGCACTGTTAGCCATATTCCTACTAAGCGTTTTTTTCTATTTTGAAATAAAATAATCATTCCAGTGATGGAAAATAAGATCATCAATACCGCTGAGATATCAATAACCCAGCTCCACGCCTCGCCGGTGTGGCGACCTTTGTGTAAATCACCTATTAGGCTTAAAATTCCACCCGTTTGGTATTCTAAGTTCAATTCGCCACTGGTAAAGTCGAGCTCAGCAAAGGCAAAACCTGCGGGGAGAGGGTAGTCGAGCATGACTAATGCATCTTCTTTTTCCCACTCAATACTCTTCACTTTTGTTAACCCATATTGCGCTGCTAGATAGGCTTCTATCTCAGGGTATAAAGCAGGTAAGGTTGTTAAATTTTGCTGTGCTTTGTCGAGTAAATCCGTGGGAATTGGCGTATTTAATTGCCCATCACTTTTATCGCCTTCGAGCCAATCAACATGGTTAAGCACAATGCCGCTGACACAAAATAGAATAAGTAAAAATAGCAACGCTGTAGATAGATAAATATGTAACGCACGGCTAGTGCTGTATAAGGTTCGTTTATTTATTAACGGCATAAATAATTAAGTAGTTAAGGCAATATTATCTACATGGTAATGATTTGCATTAGCTATCACAACATTATTTACGAACTTTACACTGTTTACTAGGATAGTGATTAAAAATCCATCTAGAGGCTTATCAAATCCAAGGAAGTAAGATGTTATAATGGTAGAGATAATATTCTAGAGGCTTAGTGATGAAGTATTATTTACTAGTAGCATGTGCTTTATTTATACCTGCAGTGGCCGCCAAACCATTGATGCAGCTATGCCTAGAGGCAAAAGATTTTTCGCCTTATGTTTTAGGGCAAAATATAGAGAAAAGACCCACAGGCAGTATTATTGATAATATTAATGCCGCCGCTAAACACGCCAATTTAAAAGTACAATACCAACGTAGCTCATGGTTAAAATGTCAGCAAAATGTAAGCCAAAATAAGTCCCAAGGATTATTTTCAATGGCGCGCACGGATGAGCGCGCGCGCGAGTATCAATTTCCACCTGTTGCAGCCTATTTAGCCAAAGCTAGCTACCCGCTGATTGTTAAAAAAGGCGGTGTATTTGATCGGGATCATTTAGTCACTCCTTTGGTAAATAAGCAGGGACTTAACGAATTATTATATCGAGCTAATATGCGTTTTGGGTTATCAGCACCTTTTGGCTATTTATCATATGAGTCATTCCAACAAGCGGGCTTACTTGCTGATTCACAGCTCACGCTTGAACGTGGCTTGCAATTGGTCGCTGTAGATAAGTTAGATGGGTACATTTTTGAGCGTGAGGTTGCTCAGCATTACATCCAAAAATTGAATTTAACTGAGCAACTGACAATAACTAAACACAACATGATGGAAATAAAATTGTATCTACCAATTAATAAAGTGTTTTATCAGGAAAACACGCAGCAGGTAGAGTTATTTTGGCAATATTTGGCACAGGCTGCTAGCGAACTATAAAGCGGCACTGAAGAAGCATGCCAAGCTAGCTATGCAGTGCCGATGTGGGTTTACTATAAAATTACACTGAAGTTGCTTGATGTATAAAAACAGTTAATACGACAGCATGAATTAGCATTGCAATTGAAGCGGCTAATATTTTAACTTGTTGTTGTGATATTTGTTTTTCTTTGGGTTGACTTGGGCGGGATGGTCGAGACAATAAGTAAATCATGACTGACGACTCAATTACGGCAACCATGTAGAGAACCCAACCCGATGGTGATGACATAGCCAATAAGACGAAGCCACACAACATGCCAATACCTGCAAACCATTTGGCCTTTATAGGCACAACTTTATGTTCTTGCCAATGGCGCAGTGTTGCGCCATATCTTGGATGATTAAGTAACCATGCCGTAAGTTTAGGTGATGAGCGTGTAAAGCAAGCCAGCGCCAAGATAAAGAAAATAGTGGTGGGCATAACGGGTAAAACAATCCCAATGATCCCCAGCCCAACTAGGGCTAAGCCGAGAAGTTGGTATCCAGCATTTTTATACGCGACTAACGTTACCTTTAAGCTCATGAATAGACGTGTGCCTGATATAGTTGAAAGCGGCTGAACGCTTGACGAGCACCGTTGATAAGTGCCTGCTCTTGTTTATCGCTTAGCTCAATGTTATCTATTAATTGTACTAGATGACGCCACGCACTACCACGCCCAGCACCTGGTCCTGCTAAGTAGCGAGCAGCAAAGTCTCCGTTATATTGTAGACGAACTTGCACTTGTTTTCCTAACATTGCTGCGCCTACTTTTGAGCCTTCAACAACATATAACCAACCAAGTGCGGTTGCCAAATCTGTAGTGTTATCAACTAAAGGATTGAGTGTAATAGTTGGCAATTTACGCCTTAAATCAATAAAGTCTTGCTCTAATAAACTTAAGCGACGACGTGCTACCAAGTCATCAATATGTTCACTTAATTCACTGTGTTCATATAAAGCCGCTACATCTTTTAAAAAGTGATATTGCAATGATAAAAACTGCACGTAGTTATCTACGCTAGCGAATGGGTCTTTTTCCATAATACTTTTATCGATATTGTCATGTAAATCAGCGGTGTGTTGGCGAAGTTTTAGTGCCCTAGATGGAGCGCTTACTGCTGTCATTGTTTGATTCCTTAATGGGATTGACGGTTTATAAATATTTATTTGGAAATGTGAAGTACAAAGTGGCGGCTAACTAGCCGCCATCATTGGGTTATAGCTTGATCTCGAGGCCGATTGTGATAGTGCGTCCTGGCTCAGGCATAGCAACAATTGAGCCTGATGACACCGTGTATCTATCAGTTAGATTAGTGATAGTGGTATAGCCACTAAATGTGTTGTTAAATTTATAATTAGCAAAAAAATCAAGCTGGTAGCTAGCAGGAATTTTGCTGATAGCTTTTGCGCCAGTTCCACTTAAGAATCCAGCTGGGTGGTGTTTTTCGGAGTGCCCTTTATAAGTAAAGCCGATATCGAAGCGATTATTGATAAATGACGTACCAATCGTGGCGACGATGTTTCTTTTTGGTGGAATACGAAGAGGCGTTAAGCTGCCCGAAAAACCTTGATTGTTACAGTTATTAACCCCTTCAATACCTGCAATGAGCGCTGAACATATTTTGATATTTGTGTAATTGGTGTATGAAATAGTACTGTAAAATAAATCACTTTTATAATTAAGGTTAAGTTCAATACCCGGTAATTCAAAACTGTCGTAGTTGGTAAAGGTATATTTTACTTGCCATGGTTGAGCATTAGGATCTTTGTTTGGCAATTGCGCTGTTGCCAACATGTTTTCAATTCGGGTATCAAAATAGTTAGCTGATAGCGTTAGACGATCCCCTTTAATTAACGTGTCACTAAAGTGGCTTTCAATTCCTAGCTCAAACGTGTTGCTGTTTTCGGGCGTGACAGGGTAGTCAGGCGAATATGAAAACACTTCATTTGAAACGGTCGTTTCGTATATGTTTGGCATGCGGTACGCTTTGCTGTACTTCGCTTTTAGTGCTGTATTATCAAATAAGCTGTAATAAAGCTGCGCTGTAAAATCTGTTTTTGGATCGAAATTTAGCGCCAGTTCACTTTGGTTATCTTTAGTCTGTGAGTCATGGTGGTTAAGGTTCACGGTTAACTCAATTGGATCTAAATCAAACTGTGCATTCACGAATAAGCTACGGATTGTTTGTTTGCCATCACGAGAGGTGGTTTTATCTCCGTAAAAGTACTTTAGGGACCCTTCTTTAGGTTTAAGGATTTCGTTTTGTAAAGAAACGCCATACATCAATGTAGTTGGCACTGAAATGACATTAAAAGCAGAGGTATTATAAGCACCTAAGCCATGGCGCTGGTTACTGTATTCATGAAAGTATTGCAGTGCATTAGGGCCCAAATTACTGGCCAAGGCGTTATATTGTCGTAATTTTGCGTTGGTTGTCCATACATTGACTTTCAAATCAATTAATGGATTGTTAGTTGGCAAAAAACGATAGAGTAAGTTTGCGCTATTTACGAGTGCAGACCCCGGCTGCCACTGTGGCATAGTTTCGATGCCAACAGGGATAGTGCCATATTCACCATCAGGCAGTATCCAGAAATCCCCTTCGCGTTGTTTGAACCAGTATGATGCAAGCATTTCACCCGCTTCTTGTTGGTGATGACGTGTATTTAGCTCAATATTATGTTCGTCGTTAAAAGCATATTGTATTTTTGCAAGATAAGACTCACTTTCAAAACTGGTGTTTACTACTTCACCATTTTGATTTACTGGTGGCAATCTTTGCCCCCACTGATACGTTTCAACAAAATTTTCATAACCGTGCTTACCAGCAAAGTAGTTACCAGTTTTTTTATCACTATAGGCAAGCACTGCATTTAATTGATCCGTTTTAAATGCACCCGCGAGTAGAATACCGCCATTATCAAAATCACTGGCGCTATTGTGGTTACGGACCTGATAATACAGCTGCTGGTTGGCATCATCACTGACGGTTGGTGTGTGATTATTGTTGTATGTTTTGAGCTTTATTAATGCGCCAGCATCGGCGTTAGGCTTTAGAATATCACTCGTATTTAAGGTGGTAATATTAACCGTTCCGCCAATAGCACCAGCACTAAATGCAGCGCCTTTAATGGCCGAACCTTTCTCTACGGCAACAGTGCTGATCAGGTCTGAATCGATATAAGTGCGATCTGAAGTGCCCATATAGCCGCGATTGGTATGGGTTGATTGCAAGCTACCATCAATAAAAATGGGTACCCGACCTTCGCCTTGCACACCACGAATACCTATATCTAATGCGCCAGCTTCATTGCGTAAATTATTAGCATCAATACCGGTAAATGTTGAAAATATGTCTGAATTAGAGCTCCCTTTGTTGCGGTCAAGCTCATGGCGATTGAGGTTTATTTTATCGCCATTGATCACGATTACTTCAATATTTTGATCGTCTGTTATTGTCGTTTTTTCATTGATCTGGGTCTTACTTAAATCAGGTGTTTGAGATGATGTATCAGCCGCGATATCGGCTTTGATGATAATGGTGTTATCTATAATTTGCGCGTTAATGCCTGTATTTTGCAATGCATGTGATAACGCATCATGAATTGTTCTTTGGCCATACACTGCAGGTGCTTGTAAATTTCGCAAAATAGCGGCATCAGCAATTAGGCTCATATCTGCTTGCTTTGCTAATTGATTGAGTGCCTGACTTAATGGCTGCTGCGCAATATTGAAGGTTACAATAGTTGATGAGCTTTGAGCCATTGTTGGTAGGCTCAAAGCAAGTCCCAATGCGAAGGCAAGCGGGGTTAACTTAGCATGGTAAGGCTGGTATTTTGGCATTGTAATCGTTCCATATAAAACAAATTGGTTTATATGAAAACGAATGATAATGAGAATCCCTCAATGAAAAGTTATAAAAATATAAAATTAATTAAATTTTACTAATAACTATATGATTATTAGTATTTTTAATTTCAACAGGTAAAACGTGAGGGAGTAAATTTAAAAAGTTATCGAGATCTGTTGCGCTAAAAGTCCCCGACAACATCATATTGCTTACCGTGCTATCAGTAAATTCAAAATGAGTATCATGATAACGATTAAACTCAGCAAACACTTCATCCAAAGGTGCGTTATTAAATATTAAGCGCCCATCACGCCACGCAGCAACAAGATGTGGGTTTACGTTTTGTACAGCCATACCTTGCTCATTAAATAGTACTTGCTGGCCTTGTACTAACTCAATTAAATGTTGCTTGTTTTGCACTTTGACACGCCCGTGTTCGACACTGATTCGTGTGCTATTTTGTTTTTTATCAACACTAAAGCGTGTCCCAAGTACGGTTATTTTTGTGTTATCAGCGATGACAATAAAAGGGCGTTGTGGATCGCTGGTAACATCAAATAACGCGCGGCCTTGGATGAGGTTATTTACCCGTTGATTAGCATCGAAAGCTAATGTCAGGTGAGTTTGCGCATCAAGGCTTAATTGCGAACCATCAGGTAGCGCAACATCAAATTGCTCACTTCGGGCTGATTGATACTGTGCGCTGTAATGTGCACTGGTGTCATTTTGCGGCCAAAATTGATAACTAGTTATGCTGACCATAAATAATGCCACACACGCAGCAATCGCCCACAATGGCGATACACGCTTGGTGGTTGATATATTAAGTTGTGTAATATCACTATCAGAAAATTGTGTTAATAACTGATCTACTTGCTGGCTTTGTTGATATGCCGCCAGGTGCTCGGGGTTGGTATTAAGCCATGTTAAAAATGCGTGCTGTTGGTTTTTACTAAGCCCAGTTTTTTGTTGTTCAAGCCAAGCGTTTGCTTGCTGCTGAAGTTGCAACTGTGTTTGATGACGATCCATTTTCATTTTCTCGTAATTATTTTTTTAGTGTATCGCGACATGCCAGCATGGCGATTGCCAAATGTTTTTCGACCATACTGACAGAAATACCCATTTGATCAGCGACTTGTTGATAACTCAAATTTTTAAATTTATAAAGCACAAATGCTTGTTTAGTTTTAAGTGGCAGCTGATCAATACAAGTATAAAGTAAATTGAGTTGTTGCTGGCTGGCTAATTTTGCTTCAGGCTCAAAATCAGTAGGTGCGATCAGTTCAATCTCAACAGGTTCTGCAAATTTTTTGCTACGTCTATAGTGATCAATAACAATATTTTTGGCGGTAGTAAAAAATAACGCCCGTTGATGGTTATCGTCTTGGCTTTGTTTATTAGTACGGTTGCTGAGTAGGCGAGTGTAAGCCTCTTGAACTATGTTCTCCGCTTTATCTCGACAGCCTACTGAACGAGAAATAAAGCTTAAGACCTCAGCGTAATATCGTTCCAATTCACACCTGTTTTGTTTCTAAAAAAGGAGGTGGATGCTAGCAGTTTATATCAGTAATGACAATTGTTATCGTTTGCGTGTTCAAGTACACACAAAGCAAAGGGCTTATAGTTGTAGTTTATAACGTATTAAAAAAAGTTAAGTGAACACCCAGTATGTATGCATACTGGGTGTTTAAGTAAAGTGAGGTTTAGAAATAGTAACCAATATTGATATTAAAGCGGCGTTCTGTTTCATCGCTGTCGCCAGCACTAGAACCACCAACAAATGGCTGATTACGTGCGTGCACTAAATCAAAGTAAGTAAATAAGCCACCAGCGGCGACAGATACACCCGTTACATTCATCCAGGTGTTTGCACTCTCATCAGACTTGTTGTAAATCATGCCGTAATCATTATAAAATTGCAGGTTACTGACCGGTCCCCATTGAACAGGCACGCTATACGCTACGTTGAATGTGCTCGTGGTTGCGCTGGCGGCAATCGAGTCATAAAACGCATACGAACCAACAGCAATGCGGTTGGTTTCATCTAGGTTATAGTCGTATTCGCCATGTTGTAGCTGAATATTCCACTTATTAATGGTGCTATTAAGGTGTAACGCCCAAGCGTTGTAGCTGCCCGCGCGATCTTGGCCGTCATGTAAACCACCCGCTAGAGCTGAGAGACCCACTTCGGTGGTCATGCCTTCGCCATGGTCAAAATAATAGGCATAGCGGCCTGTAAAGGTATTGTATTCACCAAGCTCTTTTGTTGGCTGTGCGTAAATGCCCTCGTCAACAGGACGGCTCCCTACAATATCATATGAATAGCGGTGACTACGATCTTCAACATAACCATCAACCCCACCAAGTTCATCATTTTTGAAAAAACCTAAGTCAAGCTGCCAATTGTCTGCGACTTGGCGTTTAAATATAACGCCTAAATCATGATCGTCTTCTAAACCAATGTAGTAATTGGTACTAAAAAAGTAGTTATGTGAGTTATAAGGGTCATTACCAAATGGGACTTTGGTAATACCAGCTTGTACTTGCCAATCATCAGCAAATTGATAACCAGCCCATGCAGATTTAATTGCGGTCATATAATCAAAAAAGCGAATTTCACCGCCAATTAATACACCGCCAACCTCGCCAGATACATTTAAACGGAAAATATCAAAGTCAAAATCGCCGCCGCGATTTTTATTTCCATCACTGTACGATGTATGGCTGTAATTAGTACGAATTGCGCCGCCAAATTTAACACCTGATTGGGCTGCTTCGGTGTTGTTCTCAGCTTGCTTGGCGATGGTTATATTTTGCTCTTCAAGCTGTTGATTAACCTTTGCTTGTTTCGCTTTTTCAGCAGCAAGTTGCTGTTGTAATTGCTGCATTTGTTGTTGTAACAGATTAAGCTGAGCTTGCATGGCATCGATATCAGATGCATTTGCAGTGCTAGTTGTTGCGCCTAGCATGGTCGCGAGGGCTAACTGTGAGAGTTTAAGCATGATAAATCGCTAAATTCGAAATGAGTATATATAGAATAAACTATTTCTTAATTTAACCCAAACATCTCAATTTATCGAATAATCTTAAGTTGCTGTTTTAACTAGTTTGAGTTGAGCTCTTACCTTCAGCTGGGCGAGTTATTATTCCAACTTCTAACAGGGGGGCTGCATCGAGACTTTGGGCGTCCATCATGGTTGCAATTCGTTGCATTGATGAGAGTAGCTGACTTTGCTCCCATTCTTCAAGTGCGGAAAACTGCTCAATAAAATGCTCTTGTAGCGGTTGCGGTGCGGCTTGCAAAATAGTTTCACCACTTTCGGTAAGGTAGAGGCTTACTCTGCGCTTATCTAGCTGACTACGTACACGGCTGACTAAATCTCGGTTTTCTAAGCGATCTAAAATATTGGTAACCGTGGCAGGGCTTAAATTTACATTTTGAGCGATGCGACTTGCCGTAATGCCATCTGTTTGCGCCACTTCAGTCATGATCAATAATTGTGGTCCGGTGAGGCCTGATGTTTTATTTAATTGTTTAGAATGAAGGTCAATCGCACGGATCACTTTGCGTAAAGAAACTAGTAACTCGTCATATTTTTGCATTTTTTATCTCATTAGAAGGTGATTTACGGCCAAGGTACGAGCGCAATCAATAAATATTACACATCTAATAAATAGAGTTCAAATAGATGTAGGTGATTAATGGCGTATTAATAGCTTTACAGTGGTCTATGATTGCTTTTTATTTAATTTGAGTTGAAATCAAAATTACTTCATTTCAATGCATTTTAATTAATTGTTTAGAGTACTCATCTTGCTAAAAGAGAGTGACAGAGTGAGAAATTGTAAATTTGACATAAAAACTCACTAAATAATATTTACTAACTGGTTAGGTATTGGGTAAGGTGTGACAGGCTTTTCATTTTTATGGGACGTATTATGAAGTTATCTCCATCTGTAAGCATAGAACAAACTGATTCAGGCTTAGAATATATCAATGTAGCAAGCGAGTTTTGCAGTGCTAAAATCTTCTTGCAAGGTGCGCAACTCACTGAATTTACACCTAGCGGCAAAAAGCCATTAATTTGGGTGTCGAGTGAGGAAGATTACCAAGAAGGTAAAGGCATTAGAGGTGGCATTCCAATTTGTTGGCCATGGTTTGGCGTAAACCCTAACCCAGAATGGCCGATTCATGGTGTTGCGCGCACTAGTCTTTGGCGTGCGGATGAAGTGGCTGAGCAAGATGATGAAATTAAAGTGAGCTTAACTTTACCAATGGCACAGGTGGATGAAACTTATTGGCCGCATAAATCTAAATTAAAAGTTGAGTTTATCTTAACGTCAAAACTTGAAGTGCGTTTGACGACTACAAATTTGAGCAGCGAAACCATTACCTTTACCCAAGCATTACACACTTATTTCCCCACCCCTTCAATTGTTGATACTAAGGTTGATGGCTTGCAAGGTTCGAAGTATATAGAGTTTGACGAAGGGCCATTTGATCAAAATGAACTAGTTGGTTTTGCTCGTGAAACAGACATGGTTTATACCCAAGCACCAGAAACACAGCGTATTATCACGCCAGATGGCATTATTGAAGTCGGCCGTGAGAACTCAAGCTCTTGTGTATTGTGGAATCCATGGATTGATAAATCAAAGCGCTTATCTAATTTTGCTGACGATGAGTATCACACAATGCTTTGTTTAGAAGCCGCAAATGTAATGAATGACAGCGCGGTTGTTGCGCCCGGTGAAAGTCACACCCTAGCTACGACAATTAGCTGGGTATAGTCTATTTACTCACCTCATTTAAGCCAACTCACTATGTGGGTTGGCTTTTTAAGGATTTAACCACTGTGTTCGAAAACCATCAGCTAGATACTTTACCAAAACACCATATTATTGACTTTAAACCCCTTGCAGACAAAGCATTACTTTATACACAACTTAGTTGGTTGCTTTTTTATGTACCAGTTATGGCTGTATTGGCTGGTGTATGTGTGTTTAATGACGATTTTTCTAATTTTGCACAAACGCCTTTATTGATTGGCTTACCGATTATTTTACTGATCTCGTTAGCTTACAATGTGATAAGTGTGCGATTGAGGGGCGTGGCAGTACGTACTCATGATATTGCTTATCAAAAAGGGGTTATTTGGCAGCAAGTAACAATTTTACCGCTTTCTCGCATACAGCACACAGAAATTCACAGGGGCCCGTTGGAGCGAAGGCTAGGGCTTGCGAGTTTACGTTTATACAGTGCAGGTGGCATGAGCGCTGATTTAAATATTAGCGGGTTAAGCCATGATGATTGTAAAGATATCCGTCAGTTTATCCAAAAATACACCGAAGACAGGCAAGCGACCGAAAGTGAAGATTTAGTGATTGAAAAAGTTATCGACACTGGTAATGAGCAGTCAAATGGGTAATCTAAAATGGCAGCGAGTATCGCCTTGGGCGCTGGTTTATTTTGTGCTGCACTTTGCTTTTCGTTTTGTAAAAGACGGTATATTTAACCTTTTGCCTATTGGCATTGTATTTGTCACACAGGTACAGGACAAATTGTTTTGGGGTCAAATAGCGGGAGCGGTGGCTGTTGTAGGATTACTCGTTTATTCGTTTGCTTATTATATAAATTTTCGATATTGCATTTCTGATGATCACGAAATCTTACTCAACAAAGGTGTATTTAAAAAAGAGCGCCTGACTCTTAATTTTTTGCGCGTACAAAACGTTAATATCGCTGAACCATTTTATTTTAAACCGCTAGGCTTAGTTAATTGCATTTTTGATGCCGCAGGGAGTACCAGCCAAGAGGCCGTTTTGCCTGGCGTTACCGTTAATTATGCAGAGCAGATGCGTGAGCGTGTACTGGCTTACAAACAAACGCAACAACCAGATGCCACTGCGCCAGAGGCGGATGATTTAGATGCAAGTGAACCACACCAGTGCCTTACATTAAGCAATAAAGAAGTCGCAAAGTTTGGTCTGATGTCGAACATGGCGATTTTAGCGCTGGCAGCGCTTGCGCCTTTTATGAATGTTGTATTTGAGTTTTTAGAAAAAGCAGTCATTAACCGTCTTGAGTCTTTTTATCAACAAGAAGTAGGCATGCTGGTAAATGCAGCTGCACTCGCTGTTTTTTCATTATTCGTATTTATTGTGCTAATCGCAGTATTACTGTCGGTGTTAATGTCGTTGATCCGCTTTTATAATTATGAGCTGTACTTTCATGGTGGAAAATTTAAGCGTATATCTGGGCTATTAGAGCGTCACCAGTTATCAGTGAGTCTTGATAAAGTTCAATCTATGCTTATTAAACAAAACCTTGTCGCACGTTTATTAAAGCGCTATACAGTGCAATGCTTGCAAGCAACCAGCGGTGGGTTTACTGCGGGCGCTAAAAGTAAGCAAAGCTTAGTCATGCCGGTGCTAACACTGGAGCAGGTAAAGCAAGCTTGCCAATGGGTGCATCCTTGGATTAATACCGAGGGATTTGATTTTAAAACGTTGAATTTTAAAGGAGTCGAAAAGGCGTTATTGATTAAAAATCTATTCTTATATGCATTTTTGCCGAGTTTGATCTTTGCTATATTTGGTTACTTTAATGAAGTAATAAACCCCTTTTATAGTGCGCTTAGTTTTACCCTACTCAGCATGTTAGTTTATTTATCTTATAAGCGTTATGGCTACTATTTCTATCAATATAAAGGTCGCTATTACGGTGTATTTCGCAGTGGTATGATCGGTGTTCAATACCGTGTGTTTGAATTATACAAAGCACAAAGTACGTATAGTGTAAGCACTTATTTTATGCGTAAAAGCGGCTTGAAAAGCATGTATATACAACTTGCGGCAGGCACTGTTTCAATGCCATACCTCAAGGCAGATGTAGCAAATGAGATAATTGACTTTACTTTATTTCAAGCTGAATCAGATCAACGCAGTTGGATGTAGTTAAATAAACCCAATTGCAAATAGTTATCAATTGCATTGATCTATTTTTAATTCTCACTATACTTAATGCCACCTTATCTCATTCATTGGAGGTTATGATGGCATTAACGCTTTGTTTAATTGCTTTTTGCTGTGTGCTGGTACTAATGTGTAATGTGCGTTGCGAGAGTAAAAAATCACAATTATGTGCCCGTTGTGGCGTGTTCGTTATTGGAGGCTTGATCACTTTAGCCATGTATAGCGCAGGATTAGGGGTATTACGTACCGTATTTGTGTTTGTTATCTCAATTTTTATCGTCAGTATGCTGGTCAGTTTAGTGCGACCGCTGGAGCTTGATTAGTTGTAAAAGTAGCACACGCTTTCTTACATTTTAATGCTCTCTTTTTATCTTGGTTATGGCCATAATAACGCCAATATAAAGATTCAGGGATCATGATGAAAAAGACCTTACTTGCCGCAGCGCTATTAGTTGCTACTAACGCACAGGGTGCTGTGCAATGGCAAACTATTCATACTGAGCATTTTAATGTTCACTTTAGCCCCGAAAGTGCTGATTGGGCTCGCTCAGCAGCCAATGAACTCGAAATTGTTCGTAGTAAAGTACTCAAACAACAAAACCGGGCGCTTGACGAAACCGTCGATGTGGTGGTGTTTGATCCTCTTAATGCCGCCAATGGTTTTGCATTACCAGTATCTAATAAACCATTGATGGCGCTTTTTACCACCCCCCCGCAGTCAGATACCGTTATTTCAAATAGTAGTGGTTGGCAACAGCTTCTTGTTTTGCATGAATATATTCATTTAGTTCATTTAGCGCAGCCAACGCGAAGTCATTGGCGCCAAGAATTGCGCGATATATGGGATGTATATGATATCGCGCATAGCGAAATACCGCGTTGGGCAGCTGAAGGGTATGCAACTTTGCTTGAATCTAAAATGACCGGGCGCGGGCGGCTCTTTGATAATTATAGCGAAGCAATCCTGATTGAGTTTGCACAGCAAGGCGCATTACCAACTTATGGACAGTTAAGTAGCACTGAAGGTGGCTTTATGGCTGGCTCAATGGCGTATTTAATGGGTGTGCGCTATTTGAATTGGCTCGAGATTAATTATTCGCAGCAAACGCTCGATGCAGTATGGACGCGGATGCAAGGCGTTAAAAACCGTGAATTTGAAGAGGCGTTTACGGGCGTTTTTGGTGATTCACCGAGCAAACTTTATCGACGTTTTGTTGCTGAATATACTTTTCAAGCTATGAGCAAAGAGCAAGAAGAACAGGCGCTTACAAGTAAGCTGTGGCTTGAATTAGATTTATACGCGAGTAACCCTGCATTATCACCAAACAATCAACAGTTAGCTGTGGTTGAACGCGACCGTGATGGTAAAACTCAACTTAAAGTTTATAGCACGCAAGATAACGAAGAGGCATCAAAGAGGTTTAATAAGCAGCAGCAAGCGCTATTAGCTGACGATCCAAACGATATTATAGATACTGCGCCAAGTGTATTTAAGCGTAAGCAAAAGCACATTCTTAACCAGATTAATCATGCGGGTATTCAAAATCCACAATGGTTAAATGATGAGGTAATTTATTTTGGCGCTTTTAGTACTGAGGAGGAGGGCGCTAACAACCGAGTTGCAGATATTTTTAGCTGGAATACGCAAACCGGTGACATTGAGAAACTGACTAACTTGGCAGGTATTAGACGTTTTAGTATTACTGATAATGGCCAAACACTCTATGCAGAGCAAGTGCGTGGTGGCTATTCTGAATTAGTTCGATTTGATGTCCAAACAGGTGTAAGTCACGCATTATTTGAGAAAGATTTAGCAGTTGTTTATGACTATCCAGTCCTTAGTCCAGATCAGCAGCAGTTAGCGTTTATAAAAACCGAGTTTAATCATAATTGGCAGTTGTATATACAAGATTTGCATGGTGCTAAAACGGTCGCGGTGCCCATGCCCGTAGGTTATCAATATCTTTCTCAGCCGAGTTGGAGCAGTGATGGAACTTCGGTACTTTTTGTTGCTGGATTAAATGGTGCTACAGATATTTATCGCTACAATTTAGCCGATGAAAGCTTACACAAATTAACTCAAGGGCAGCAGGCTGTTGCTAACCCACTTGCTATGCTGGATGACTCAGTGCTGTATTTTTCTATTGGCAGCGATGGCCCCGATGTGATGCAACTAAGAGTCGGTGATAATGCAGAGCTGGTCACTGATTTTGCGCCAAATAGTATAGCCCCAAAGTTGGTTGTTGATGAGCATACTTTGCCTGATGCTAAAGTTTATATGCAGCCGATAGGTGAGCAAACTAATTATGATATTTGGCAACAAAAAGCCACTTTAGCACTGGGGGAGCAATATAACTCAGCGTCAGCATCGTTATTTAGTCTAAGTGTAAAAGGCAGTGACTTACTTAAGCAGTTAGATTGGCAAGCAGGATACAGTATTGATCTACATGACTCTGCACTTAAAGGGGCGTTTGGGCAAGTGCGATACAGTGCCCTCCCCGTTAAAATTAATGCCGAGTTATTTTCGTATGACCTTAATGCCGAAAAGCAGTATCAAACAGCCTTAAGTGCGCATTATGTTGCAACTGGGGGTTATCTGTCTGCAAATCTGCCACTACGCTTTGGCGAATTTAAGCTAGAGCCGGAGTTGGCATATAACTACACCGATTATGAGTATGCAGATAAATCCCTTAAAGATAATGCTAGCCAATGGTTACGAGCAGGTGTGAAGCAATCATGGCATTATGATCAGCAAGTATTTGCTATTGGCCAGGAGGTTAATGCCCGATGGTACACAGGCAAAGCACAAGCAAAGAGTTGGCAAGGTTATGATTTAGCTGCGAAGGTGTTTGGACAAGCCTATGATGTACCAATGTACGTTAGTTATCAGCAGCAATATCGTGATGATACACACCTTGTAATAGGTGGCTTTAGTTCATCGCTGATTTCAGCTAAAACGCACAGTGACATTGTATTTTCACCCGAGCTTCCCTTTTATAGCACTGTAGGTCAACGTTATCAGGGGTATGGCGGCGGTATTAGCTTGGAAGAGGGAATGCCATGGCTTTACTATAAACAGCACCAGGTGGATAGCCAAGTATACGCACAAAGCTATGGATTGAAGTGGCAAGGCCCTTTCAATTTTGGCTTAGGCCCTGCGGGCCTAAGTGATCTTAATTTTGATTTTGGTTTAGTCAGGGTTGAAGGTGACAGCTTTGAAGATGAGCTTAGAGGTTGGTTAGGGTTTTATTATTCTCTTTAATAGTGAAAGAGGCTTTTAAAGGCCTCTTTCAGCTTATCTATTCGTTATGTGTTTAATGGGTGTTGTTGCTTTTGCTGTCGGTTTTTTTGCGATTGTTTTTTACGTTTTCTGCGGCTAAACCATAGGTAAAAGCCAGTACCTGCAAGCCATACAGGGCTTAAACCAATCACGCACCATAGAATTTTACTGATTAACCCTGCAAAGTAGCCAAAGTGTAATTTTCTAAAACTATCAATAACTTTCCAGCCTACGGCTACTTCGCGAATATCCCAGTTAGCCATGTGTTTTCCGGTTAACTTGTTGTAAGTAACAGTATTTGCGTATTCACTGGCTAATGGGTTGTTGCTATCAACTTCACCAAATAAGGTAATATTTTCATCAGGCTCTAATGGCATAACTAAAAAAGTGGTATTAAACGTTGGCATTTGCTTTTTACTATCATCAAGAATAGCTTGAAAATTAATGGCATCGCTGTGCAGGTTTTTGGTCAGTACAAAGTGTTCTTCTTCTGCATGTTCAATCACCTCGTGATACCACACAGCCCAGTTAAAATAACCCCCCGTGATCGCTAAAATTAAAATAATCGGCGAGCCAAGCACACCTGTCATTTTGTGAATGTCACTCAGCACTATTTGTAACGTTGCACGCCAGCGCACTGAGAATAAACGCTGCCAAAATTTACGATAAATAATTAACCCTGTAATACCTAGTACAAGTAAAAACAATGCGAAGAAAAATCCTAAAACAGTGCCCGTTTGCCCTGGCAGTGCTTTTATGTCGTTGAGTAAAAAAGTGTAATGTAGTTCTAAAAACCAATCAGTGAAATAGTGACTAGTGCCTACCGGTTGAGAGAGAATGTCACCTGTATATTGATTTAAATGAAATTTATGCCAAATCCCCGTTCCGCGTTCAACTAAATAAACCCGATCAGCAGTATCATCACTAAATATTTCCCAGCTCCCGATCACGAATCGTGGGAATGCATTTTCGGTAATGGTAATTAAGCTATCGATTGGCTTTCGCTCAGAGGACGACGGCACAACAAAGTGGCTGTCAGGCATGAGTAAACCGTCTATTTCACTTTTAAATACTAATATGCTGCCAGTAATGCTGATCACAATCAGTGGGATCAATGCACAAAGAGCAAACCAACTATGAACTTTAAACAGTGTTTTTCTCATAAACCCAGTAATCACAACAGTAAATAATGACGTATGATAACAATTCGCAATGTTATTTCAATTGCTGTTATTGTTTTTTAACATTTACAGCAGTAAACCAGCGGGAGATAACAGGAACTGTAATGGTAACTTGCCAGTTGACGAGTGAGTTTATTTTGGCGCATTATCTGCAGGTATTATCATCATTTATTCTGGTATTTAGTTTTTTACCGTTACTTAATAAAAATCACAGCGTGTCAGGGTTATCGTTAGCATCAAGTTGACAGTGAAGTGTTCGCACAGAGCTATGGCATTAAATGGTAAGACTCAATTGGCTTTGGCCTAGCAAGTGCGGGTATCAATGATCTTCATGTTGATTTTGGTTTGGTAAAAAGTAGAAGGCGATAGCTTCGAGGGTGAGCTAAGAGGATGGTTAGGTTTTTATTACTCTCCTTTATTACGCTAATGCCTTGATGTACTTCAAGGCATTTTACTTAACCGACTTCAAACCGCCGATACTCTTGCTGAATTTGTTTGGGTTGGGCTCATTTCTTTTTAGTAAAAACTGACGCCAGCTTTGCAGCATATACACTGCGCTGCGTCTCATCTCGCTCAAGCTTTATAGCTTGCTCCAACAGCCTTCTAGTGGCACCTAAATGACCTTGTTGATAGCGAATTTTTGCTAATGCTACATAGGGCTCTGATAAGTAAGGGGCTTTATCTATGGCTTGATTGATATATTTTTTAGCAGGCAGATATTGCCCGCTTAATGCCTCAGTTTCACCTAACACAATTAGCTGATAAGGATCTTTCTCCGTTAGATCTAATTTTTGGTTAATCTGTTCAACCAGCATCTCATTGCCAATATCTTCAGCCAATGATTTGTAATTGCTTAATAAGTTTAAGCTTTCTAGTTGATGGTCAAATGCACTTTGGTAAATACGATGAGTTGTTGCTTGATCATTCACGCGTTTGTGAAGAATAGCGGCTAAATTGAACAACTCAGGGTCATCAGGCGTGAACGTATTGGCTTTCGTTAATAAGCTATAAGCTAAATTGTAGTTTTCTTGCAACAGCGCTTCTGCTGCGAGATTACTGTAATACTTTGCAATGAGATCGTTAATGTCTGCACTACCAGAGTAAAAACTCCCTCTTGATGGAAAGTAATCAACGATGACACCAGGGCGGATAAAAGCGATTTTACCTTCTTGCTTTTTAAGTGGTTTATACAGCTTTGTTCTAAAATGATTTGCGATAAATACCAAATTACCTTCTTTGGCGTAAACAGGCTCACTGGTCATTTCTTGAAAGGCTGTTTCAAGCCCAATAACATTGGCATATGCTTGAGTCACAATGGCTAGGCTTATACAATTGCCGTGGGCTTTCTCGAGCGCTTGCGAAGCCGTTAACGTATCACCATGGTAAGTAAACCCGTCTAAACTGCTTTCAATGTAATTATATAAAATGAGTTCGTCAGATTCGCCTAGTAAGCGGTTCGCCTTTACGTAAGCAATAAATTTTTGCTGTTCTTGCTGTGGAAGTTGAAAAAGTTGCTGCTGAGCAGGCACGAATTCAAGTGTGAATAGCGAATGATTAATCAGCTGCGTTAGTGAGGGGGGCTCCTGAGTTGAGGGGGCTTTGGGTGTTGTAGTTGAGGCGCACCCCGCCAGTAAACCTAAAAAAAATATAAAAGAAAACTTCATAATCTCTCCGCTTATTCTTAAATTACGCTGAAGCGCACTTTATAATCAAGCAAGAAAATCAGCCTGGGTTGCCATCTCTTCCTTACTCAATTTGATGCTAAACATGTGTAAAAGCCGTTTATACTGTAATGTAAACTTGCCAACAAAGCTTGTCTTTTTTTTCATCAATAGTTGCTTGCGAAAATAAGTTATATACAATGCCGCGCCTTACATAAAACAAATAAAAACAGTGATTTACAAATTTAATTTGTTTTGTTTAAAGTCTGATAACTTATTAACCAATTAATAACGAGCGAGGTTTATTTTGGCGCATTATCTGCCGATATTATCATCATTTATTCTAGTATTTAGTTTTTTACCGTTACTTAATAAAATACGTAAAAATCGCAGTGTGTCAGGGTTATCGTTATTGATGATGACATTTGGTGTTGCGCAAAGTGTCTACTTTATTACTTTTAATTTGTACTTTGAGCGGTATTACATGGTGTTACCGTTTGTAGTGACTGGTGGTTTAAGCGGCTTGATTTTGTACTATTTTGCCCGTTATAACGCAAAGCGAGAGGAGCGAATTCAATTAGCAGCGATGCTTGGCTTCTCACTTTTACCATTTTTACTCTTACTAAACCCTGAGCTTGAGATTGCAAAAGTGCTGACGTGGTTAACGTTTGTAGGGCTAATTATGAGTTCGGTAAGGGTAATGCCACAAACTTATAAAACACTACGCAGTGGCGATATAAGTAACTTAAGTGCGCGTTACTTTAGCCTGCAATTTTTAGCGGGTGTGTGTGGTTTATTTGCAGAATTGGCGATGGTTGTACCAAGCACTTCGCATATCTTAACATTTGTGATGATACTACTTACTAATGCCGCACAACTGGGCTGTATTCAATACTATAAAATGCGCCCTGCAATAATCTAAAATGTGCTTGAATAGTCAACAATTAATTCCAAACCAGCTGATTGTATGGCAAATTATCCTATCTTCAATGAAACAAGGATAGAGAATGAATTGGGATCAGCTCGGTTATTTATGCCGAATATATTCATCTGCAAATGAAATTAGTGACTCGGAGCAAAATCAATTACGCTCCGCGACGCACTTAAATATTTATAAACAGGGTCAACCGCAAAGCCAGCTTGCAACAAAGTTGGCTAAGCAGCTGGTCGATAATCCAAATCCGAGTCAGCAAAAACAACTTTCAACGTGCTATGCAAAGCTGCCGAGCATCATTACATCGCCTTCATTTGATTATAAAAATAAACTCGGCTATTTAGCGGTTTTATTCGGTATTTTCATTGTTATTAGCGCTATTTATCAAGTGTTTGTGATCCCCGCGTTTATAGAAATACTCGGCACTCATAATATCAATTTGCCACATTCTTTAAATCAATACGCGCAGTATTGGTATGTTGCTATTGTGTTGTTGGCTATGTTATTTACCATTGTGTGTATCACTATTCTTAAACTTCGCGATGCCTGCAACTTAGCGTCTACAGAGCCATTTACAGGGATGTTTGGTGTCATCATACCAAAGCAGATCAAGCAGCAATACGCCATACTGATGGCAATTTTTGGCTTTTTTGAGCAAGACTCGAAAAACAAGGCGACCTTACCTGAAATAATGCACCTACAAAGCTGCCAGTTGCATGGCCTTGCTCTGGGCGACGAGTTTGCATATTTAGTTGAGCAAAAATTACGGTTATTAAATGATGCAGCAAAAAAACAGATCAACAAACTTATTTACCTATTTAGCGCCATTTTGGTTTTAGTTATTTATTTGTTTTTACAACAAGCGTACAAACCTATTTTTATTATTGGAGAAATAGTATGAGGCATAAAGGATTTACACTCATTGAGTTAATGGTCGTTGTGGCTATTATAGGTATTTTGGCGTCTATTGCATTGCCGCAATATAGTAAATACTTACAACGCAGTGAATTGGTTGACCCCTTGGCAATGGCGGCTGCAATTCGCGAAGACGTCACTGCTTTTTATTTAGAGCAAGGGCGATTTCCTGCAAATAATGAACAGGCAGGCGTACCCGCGAGTGAATTTTTAATTGGTAATCGCGTTACTGGGATCAGCGTAGATGGCGGCGCCATTCATATTAGCTTAGGTAACAAAGCTTCTGCGCCTTTACAAAATACGGTACTTACATTTCGTCCTGCGGTTGTGATGGGGAGCCCAACAAGCCCGATTGCTTGGCTGTGTGGGTTTGATAAACCTGTTACTGGTATGCAAGCGATAGGGGAGAATAAAACCACAGTCCCTAAAGATATTTTGCCCTCTTCGTGTTTAAACATTAAGTTATAAATACCTCATTAATTAGGAAAGCAGATGCAATTAACGATTCATCAAATTGATGCATTCACCAGTGAATTATTTAAAGGTAACTATGCTGCGGTAATCGATGTTGAAGCGTGGCTCAGTGATGAGCTTATGCTACAAATAGGCGCTGAGAATAATGTGTCTGAAACCGCGTTTACGTGCAAACAAGCCGATGGAAGCTTTGCAATACGTTGGTTTTCACCATTAATGGAAATTGATTTTTGCGGCCATGCCACACTTGCCGCCGCTTTTGTGTTGTGTGAACAGCATGATGTAAAGCAAGTAACGTTTCATGCACCTGCGGTAGGTGAGCTAATTATCAATAAAAATAATGATGCTAGCTTTGCTATGACCTTCCCGAAGCAAGCACCGAGTGAGGCTGAGAATATACCTTCAGAGTTGTTTGATGGCTTGTCTATACAACCAATTAAGGTGTTGAAAAATCAGCAGGCTTACTTTGTTATTTATGAAAATGAGGAAGATGTCGTTCACCTTAAAACAGACTCTAGTTTGCTCAAAACCTTATATCCGTTAGATGTAGTTGCGACGGCTAAAAGTACAGAATATGATTTTATCTCACGTTATTTTTGGCCTGCAAGTGGTGGCGATGAAGACTTTGTAACTGGCTCAATTCATACGGGTCTTGCGCCTTACTGGGCGCAGCAATTAGGTAAAAAGTCACTCAGCGCGTATCAAGCTTCAAGCCGGGGTGGACATATGCAATGTGATGTAGGTGATCATACAGTGACTTTAACAGGGCGGGCTGTACGCTATATGCAAGGCACGATTTATTTATAACTGATATTTATAACTGCTATTTGGTGCTGCCTTGCGGAAGTTTAATGGTGATTTGCGCGCCATGTTCGGTATTTGCTAACTGTAGCTGGCCGTTGTGCTTTTGTATTATATCGTTACATAGTGCGAGTCCAAGCCCGTTGCCGGTTTTTTTAGTGGTGTATAAAGGCTGGATTGCGTGCTCTAGATTAGCAAAGCCTGGGCCGTTGTCGGTCAGTTGCAGTATTTGTATACCGGCTTGGTGAAAGCAACGTAAGGTTATACATGCAGGACTGTGAGTGGCCTCAAATGTATTTTTAAATACATTAATTAACAGTTGCTCAATAAGTAGCTTATCAGCAAAGCATTGCGACTCGCCCGCAAAATTAAGTTGAATGTTTTGCTCGGCTGCGTTGAGTGTTGCTAAGGTTTGTAAATCAAAGTAGTGTGGCTTTGCTGCAGGCAAGCGGCTTAATTCTGAGTAGGCTTTTATAAACTGCAGCAGTGATTCACTGCGTGATTTTACTCGCGTTAATACTTGTCTTGTTTGTTTTTCATTTAGTGTTTCTGTGCTTAGTAGTGTATCTGTCATAGATGCCATGGGGGTCAGCGAGTTATTTAACTCATGCGATAAAATACGAATTAAATCAGCTTGGGATTGACGTTTTGCATCTTGCAGTTGATGACCAATATAACTGGCGGTAATAAGTGTTTGTTTTGTATCATTGAGCGCAATACGTTGCACTTGCCAATTTTGATTTAATTTAGCATGACTACATTGTTTATCTTTAACTGTAAAACCGCATTCAGCCATACTCATACCCCGTAGTAGCGGCGTTTTAAGTTGCTGATACATCGGATGATTGAAGAAAATAAGCTGCTCTTGCTCGTTAAATAGGGCTACTGGGTGGGGCCAGTGTTGAAATAGCCCGTCGATCAAATGCGTTGATTGTGGTGCAGGCTTGTTAAATAGCGTTTCAATTTGTGCACCGAGAGCCGTCCATGGTGAGCTTGGATCTTTGTAACCTAAGCTAAGGTTACTTTGCCCTTGCTGTTTTGCATCAATGTAGGCTTGCAGCTGAGCAACAGGCGAAAAATAAGCGTTAAATAGCCTGTAGATACACATAATAAGCAGATAACTAAGGCAAATAGCCAAAGTGGTAGTTAGCAGTACGTCTTGGCTGAATTGGTAAATCCAGCCTGTACTTGGCACAATAATAGCGCAAAAAATACCAGTGAACGTGCTAATTACCTTGGCTTTATGGCTCACTTTAAAGTTACTCATCAAACCCCTCTAGTTGGTATTTTTCCATCCGTCGGTACAGCGCATTACGTGAAATACCTAAACTTTTTGCCGCCGCAGTTATTTGTTGGTTATGCTGTTGTAGTACGTCAGTGATTCTTTGTTTTTCAAGCTCTTCAAGTGTGAGTTGTGGAATTAATTGGCTTTTACTTGTTTGGCTATCCAGCATTATATGGGCTAATTCGATGACACTCTGCGTGCAAATCAACATAGCGCGTTCTATTACATGGCTTAGCTCACGAATATTACCGGGCCAGCTATGGTTGCATAGCAGCTCTTCAACGCTTTGGGATAATGTGCAAGGCGACTTGTTATATTTACCAGCAAACTGATTAATAAAATGTGCGGCGAGTGGCAATATATCGTCTTTTCGTTCACGCAGAGCTGGGAGCGTGATCACAAAGGTGTTTAAGCGATAATATAAATCTTGGCGAAATTGCCCGTTTGTAATCGCGCTGGCTAAGTCTTGATTGGTTGCTGCAATTAGGCGTACGTTAACCTGCTCACTGTTGTTTGCGCCCAGTGGTGTAAATTCACCGGTTTCGAGTACTTGCAATAATTTAGGCTGTAAATGAAACGGTAAAGTGCCTATTTCATCCATAAATAAGGTGCCATTTTTGGCGCGGCTAAACGCACCAGTGCGGTCTTGCTTAGCGTCGGTAAACGCGCCTTTATGATGACCGAATAGCTCACTTTCAAATAAAGACTCTGCAACAGCACCCATATTTAGGCTCACAAAGGGGGCTTCACTGCGTGCGCTTAATTGGTGGATACGCTTGGCTAGTTGTGATTTACCCGTGCCGTTTTCTCCTAAAATTAATAAGTTAGCATCGGTTGGTGCAAGCTGTGTTATTAGGGTATTGAGCGATTGCATCGCGCTGGAGTATGCTATCCAATCACTTTGTGTCGGCTGCGTAGTAATAGGCTTAATGTGATTAGCTATTTGGCTGAGTAATTTTTCTTTTCGCCATGGTTTTTCAATAAAATCTTTAGCGCCAGTTTGTAACCCGGTTACTGCAAGTTCAATATTTGCCCATGCAGTCATTAGCATAACGGGAATATCCAATGGCGTGATTTGCTCTAGTAGTGCAAGACCTTCCTTTCCTGAAGTTGTATCACGGGTGAAGTTCATGTCCAGTAACACCAGCGCAGGCGTTAACCGACAGAGCAATTGCATGCATTGGCTTGGTCCATCAGCTTCAACCACACGATAGCCTGCCTGCTCTAAAAGTAGTGATAAGGCAAAGCGAATGTCATCGTCGTCATCAACAACTAAAATAGTGTGTGGGGTCATTGTGGTTGTAATGGCAGCGTATGCTGCCATCTCCTTAAAAGTTTATTGCTCTCTAAGCGCACGCATAGGGTCAGCATTAATAATACGCCATACTACCAAAACAATGGCAATAAAGACGATAGCAATCAATAAACTAGTGAATATTGTTAGTGCTTGCCAAGAAAATGCTGGCAACATAGGAATTGCTTTTTGTAGCGCTAAATAAAGACCGCAGGCGAGGGTAATAGCAATAGCTAGCGCACTCAGTAGTAAGCCATTAAAACTTTTTAATGTTCGCTTCATTAGGTTAATACGGCTTGCGCCGGTTGCCATGCGTATTGCAAGTTCAAAGCGTTTTAATTCTGTAAAGCTCATCGCCATACCATTACTACCTACGGCTGCAAGTAGCAAAGTTAATAGAGATAACGCACTGATAAAATAAAACTGTACGCGCTGCGGCATTGTTTGTTCTGCCCAGCGCTCATCAAGTGTGCGTGCATCTACTTCAATCACTTGTGGGTGAGCATATTGAATCGCTTGCATAATGGCATGTTTGTCAAAGCTCTGCCCTGGTGGTAGCTGCATAGCAATATTGATCCCAAAATTAGCATTATCGTGCGAATAACTGTAAAGCATAGTTGGATAGCCCTGATCTTTTGCCATCATGGTGTAATTGTCTGCGATTACTCCAATAACTTGACGATTAGAAACTTTTTTACCTATTACCGATTCAATCGTGCCATCTGTGGACAATTGCTTGGCAAAGGTTTCGTTGATCAATGCCACAGGCTCTAAATTTAGATACTGCGTTTGAGTCATATTCTGCCCTGCTAGCAAATTGAGCTTATAGGTCTGTAAATAATCAGGCGCAATATTAATCGTCATATAGGTAAAGCGCTCTTGTGTTTGCTCATCCTCAGTCATATTTATGACGGTATTAAAACTAAAGGGTTCGCCTTGGCTTTGTAGTGGGGTGATATTTGGCTGCACTTGGAGGATTGCTTGCTCAAGTTGATTTTTTATTTCGAGCGCCCCCTGATAGTGTTGCTTAGTTTTTTGCTCTGCGGCCTCAGGATCTTGTGCGACTTGCGCTACTTTTTCCTCAATTTCAGCACTGTCTAAAATCGGATCATCGTTACTTTGTAGACGTACATTGGCTATTAGTGTATTTCCTGGCTCAAAACCTAAGTGAATATTTAGCTTATCGTAGGCGGTATTTGCCAGCATAGCGGTGCCCGTTAAAATAACCGCAGCGGAGCTTAACTGTGCAATAAATAACACTTGACTAAGACGGGTCACTTTACCTGCATTGACACCCTTATTACCGTTATTAAGGTTGCTAATTAGTTGTGTTTGATCAAACTGACGGGTTGATAAAAATGCAAAAAATAAATTTATCGTCAGCACAATTGCAACCGCAACAGCAATAGTTATTGCATCAATTTGCACTAGTTCAAGCATCGCGATATTACCACCGCTGATGATAGGTAATAGCCTAATCAGCCAAGCGGCACCTAACAAACCTAATACTGCGGCGAGTAAAAAGGTGCTCAGGTTTTCTAAAAAGCTCATTACTAATAATTTGTTGCGTGATGCGCCCATACATAACTGTGTGGCAAATTCTTGTTCGCGTTGTTGGTAATGGGCAATAAATAGGTTTAGTAGGTTGAGGCTTGCCATTACGAGTAAGATGACCACAGTTGCTAATAAAAACAACAGCATGGTTTGCTGATCTTCCATCAGGTTATCGCGATATAAGGTTGCCGTGCTTTCTGGGGCCATGCTCTCAAACATTTGTTTCATAGGGCCAAGCTGTTCACCTTGGTCAAGATAATACTGCTGCCAAAAACTCTCCATGTCATCGGCCGTAAATGCACGTTCGGTTTGGCGAAATAGGGGCTGCAGGCTGCCATCTATCGTCATTTGTGTAGGCATTGCTGCTTTTTCGGCTAAATCATAATAACGCCAAACTTGTTGAGTATATTTTTCATCGTTATCGGAATTAAACGATGAAAAGTCACTGACCACTCCGCGAATTTGCACCGATGTGGCGTCTATTTGTAATGTTTGACCTATTGCATTTACGTTTTTTTGAAATGCGCTTTGCCATAAACTCTCAGAGATCCACACAGAGTTTTGAGTATTTACTTTGTTTGGTTGTTCACCTAGTAGCAGGGTTCCTCCGACCATGGTCATAAAGTTATTACTGGCATCAAAACGTGACACTGGGTAATTCGTTTCATGCACTTTTACCGCACTTTCGTCAGCTTGGTATGCAGCAAACCGGCCGTATCTTTTGTATTGCTCAGC
Source organism: Pseudoalteromonas porphyrae (assembly GCF_001298125.1). Classification (NCBI taxonomy): domain Bacteria; kingdom Pseudomonadati; phylum Pseudomonadota; class Gammaproteobacteria; order Alteromonadales; family Pseudoalteromonadaceae; genus Pseudoalteromonas; species Pseudoalteromonas porphyrae. The sequence goes on from NZ_LHPH01000010.1 coordinate 90,136, forward strand.
TAATAGTGCCAAGCGCTTAGCGGTAAACATAGAAACACGCATGTCTTGTGAAACCGCCATGGTACGGTTAATGACATACAGGCTGTTTTCGTCTTTTATATCAGGTAAAGGTTTAAAAATAAGATGGCTACTCATGGCGACAACAGCAAGCACCGCTGCCAACGTTAAACTTAACGTAAGTAGAATTGGCAGTGACAAGCGTGGCAATGTAAATAGCCGTAAAACACCGTGACGTAATGCGCGTAGATAAAAACTCATGCAACGGCCTCCTGATGTTCAACCAATACTTTACCATCAAATAAACGGATTTGACGCTGTGCCATTTGACTGTAACGTTCATCATGCGTCACCATAACAACGGTGGCACCTTGCTTGTTTAAATCAAGTAACAGTTGCATTACAGCATCGCCGTTTTGGCTATCTAAGTTACCGGTTGGTTCATCTACTAGCAGTAAGTCAGGGTTGCCTACTAATGCGCGAGCGATTGCAACGCGCTGCTGCTGTCCGCCAGATAACTGGTTTGGTTTATGATCTAAGCGTGCACTCATGTTTACCGCCGCTAGCTGTTTCTCCACTGCGGTTTTTATTTCTTTGCTAGATGTGCCGCGGTGCTCCAATGGCAATGCCACGTTTTCAAATACAGTGAGGCTATCAATTAAATTGAATGACTGAAATACATAGCCAATATGCTTGTTACGTACGCTAGAGCGTTGATCAACTTTAAGGCTATGTGTATCAATATTGGCTAATTGATAATGGCCATCAGTTGGCGTATCTAGCAGGCCTAATATACTGAGCAAGGTTGACTTTCCACAACCTGAAGCCCCTGAGATAGCGATGAATTCACCTTTATTGATAGTTAAAGATACATCTTGTAGGGCATGTGTTTTTACTTGGCCTTTACTGTACACTTTATTGATATTGTTAATTGTTACGAGTGCTGTCATGAGGTTTTCCTTAAAGTTTTGAAGTATCTAGGGCCAAGTGGGTGTAAGTATGCCATTGGCTTAAATCATTTGTGATAATTTTTTCACCCGCAATAGCCCCGGTGGTAATTAACAGCTCAGAGCCTGTTAATTCGCCAAAGGTGATTTGCTGTTGTTGTAGTTGTGGTTGGTTGGGAATTTGTTTGTATAGTCGTTGTGCGCCAAGTGGTTTTAAACCGGGTTGCTGGCTCACATATAATGCATTCTCTTTGCGCTCAACGAATACCAATGCATTGACTGGTTGTGCTGGGCGTAGGTTTGAAGGTAGTGGTTCGCTCAGATGTACTTCGGCTACAATAAAGCCATTTTCGACTACAGATGCCAGCTGTTTAACTGTGCCTTTTAGCGTGCCATTGGGATGCTTTAATTCAACCGTAGCACCAAGTTGAATACGTTCAGCAATACGTTGTGGGATATTCAGTCTTGCCATTAATTGTGTTTTTGAACCAACGCGCGCCATTGCTTGCCCTTGGTTTACCCGCTCTCCAAGTTCAATATCTAAACGTTGTAGGGTGCCTGCAATCCCTGCGGTGATAGTTAATGCCGCAACTTTGTTGCTGACTAAATCGACTTGTTTTTGTTGCTGTGTTAATAGAATTTTCTGTTGCTCAAGTTCTAACTTGTGCATTTCTTTTTGTTTTTCAAAGCGGTAATTTGCAAATTCTAGGCGTTTCTTAAGTTGATTGTGTTTAAGAATGGCACGCTCTAAATCAATTTTGGCAGCAATACCTTGATCCGATAGGCGCTGGTTTACGTCAACATCTAACTTAGCCCCTTGTATCTGACTATCAATATCAGCCAATTCGGCTTGGAAGGTTAATTGCTCGTTTTGTTTTTGAAATTTAAATGAGGCAAATTCAGAATGCATACGCTCAAGTTTGGCCTGTGATTCAAACAATTGCTGTTGTAAATCAGGATTAACTAACTTCGCGATAATAGTTGTTGCTTCTACATCAGCACCTGCTCGTAAATAAATCTCACCCACTTGCCCTGTTGCTGGTGCGCTGATCAGGCGTTCATAGCGCGATGCGTATTGACCATACACTGGCGTCATAATATCAATATCGCCTTGCTGTACAGTAACTACATTGAGCGTGTTAGCGCTAAGCTGTGGTGTGGTCGGTTTAATAGTGAAATAACCGATACATGTGACAGCCACAAGCGCTGCAATAATTAGCACAACTTTTAATGTGTTCGGTTTTGTTTTTTGGTCAATATTGATATTCATTATCTACTCATCATCTTGGTTGATACTGTAGTTAATGAAAGTTTGATGCCAAAATTAAATTTATTTATATTTCAATGGTTTGGTTGTTTTTATGGTGTTTTTTAGTAGATGTGTGTTCGATATCGAACGCGGCTGTGTTCGGTTTTGAATACGCGTTACTCACCCCAGGCTTAGTTAACAGGCTTGGGGTGAGTAATCAGAGTGTCAGTTAAGTAGGCTTAAAAGCGGTAGCGGATTTTTGCGACAAAATTATCGCCAGTGCGCTCTCCCCAACCTTCACTAAATAACTCCAAGTTAGCCTGATTTAAGTCATTCACCGAACGTCCGCCTCGGCTGTAGACTAAAAATATATTTGATAGTGGCGACAGCTCATAACGATAGCGAATTTGCAGGCGAGTGGTAGAGCGCGAGAAGTCATTGGCTACCGCATTGCTAGCGTATAAGTCGCCGTTACTATTAATACGCTGTGCTTGGCCATCTGTACCTGTGGCACTGATCCACTGAAAGCGTACTCTTAGTTCTTGTTTATCATCAATAGTGGCATCAAAATCAATGCTGTTATTAAGCTCTTTAAAGTTATAGCGAGCCAGTTGATTATCTATCCACAGTAAACTGTCTTTTTCCTGTTCTGCCCACAAGCTCCACGATATACGATAATTATCAGTGAAGTAATAACTGGGATGGTAATGTAAGCTGGTGGCTTGACCGTCAGAAAAAGTGTCTTCATACCCTAAACCAATATGGTGGCGAAACTTGTTTTGATTACCAAAGTTATATTCAGTAAAAAATTCGTAACCTGACTCGGTATTGAATATACCATTGCCACGACTAGTACGGTCATCTTTACCTGAGGTGATATATTCAGCGCGCCAAAACAAAAATGAGGTATCTTTGTATTCTTCATTACCGCTGAGAAATATAAAGCTTTTTAGATGATCGCCTTGGCTGTTGTAATCAACTCGCGCAGCAAGTTCAACACGGCGCTGCTTTAATGAATCATCGGCACTAAAGTCTGTAAAATAACGCTCATTAGAGTAGTAAATACGCTGTAAATCATTGCGCGATAAAAAGCCTAGATCGTTAACGTCATAATCATCAGTGTAGCGCGTTAAATTAAGTCGTTGCTGCCAGTTATCATTAAATTTATGCACTACATTAAACCATGCGCCTTGGCCTTGTGTGTCAGGCTCTTGCGCGTGTTCATTATCAATAAAACTGCCGCTTAGCTGACCTTGTATTTGTATGCTGTCACTGACATCTGTTCTAAAATCAATAGTGTGTACTTGCGCTTCTCGCCCTTCGCTGGCTCTATCTGCGTAAGTGGCTAAATAACCAACTTGTGCTTTTGCGAACTTATATTGACCTCTGGCTGTAGCAAAACGACTTGCGTCTAAACCGCTGTGAGTATCGTCTTCGATAACCATCATGGCGCCAAAATCTATGTTTTGACCATTGCGGGTGTATTTTACTGCAGCATCAATATCGCCATCAACACCAATGCGCCGTGTATGCACTAATCGCAACCCTGCATTACCTTGCAAGTCGAACAGTGACTGGTTTTCAGTGAAGAAAGAGCGACGTTCGGCAAAGAATGTTTCAAATGGTGAAAAGTTAACGACGAGGTTATCAGATTCAACTTGGCCAAAATCAGGGTTTAGCGCCACGCTTAATTGCTGGCTCGCATCTGGTCGCCAAAATATATCAAGACTCAGATTGCTGCTATTTTTGCTGTTCAACATATCTCGTTGATACATTGCGGAGCCGAATATTTCCAGTGATGAACTGGCAAAATTATCAACGCTAACAGTACCAAACTCGCGGATAAAATCAGGTTGCTCACGAGATGTAGGCACTTGGCTGTAGCTACTGTCAGATTTGACGTCGTGACGACGGACAAAAAGGCCAAGCTGACGTTGTGCGCTGCTTGCTTGTGCCATGGGGGCAACTGACCAAGGGATTAAATATTCAGCAGTCCAGCTGTTATCAGTTTGTGTGGTTTTACCAAACCACGTACCGTCCCAGTCGCTTTTAAAGCTATTATTGTTTTGCCAAATGCCATCACGCATTGAGCCGCCGTTGCCAAGAATAAAGCCATAAGCGGTATTTTTACTGTTGTCAAAATCAATGATGAGTTCAATATAGTCACTTTCAAGATTGCTATCGCGGGCTGTACGCATGGCTGTTTGCTGTGTTTTAGGTTGCTGAGCAATAACTGCAACGTGAATGCCTTCTTCACTCGTAAAGTATTTCACTTCAGAGGCAACTGGCGCAGCCGCAAGACTAAAAGGTCTAATTGTTTTATCTAATACTAATGTGTGCGCTGTTTGCCACTGCACTTCATTTAATTGGCCGTCAACTTCCATTGCGCTAGTGTGTTGAGAAAAAAGGCTAATAGAGCAGGCGAGTGCTAAGGGGGCGAGGCTAAAATGAATTTTATTTTTTTGCAACCAAGTTTGGGGGAACCGAGACAAACCAGTCATAACTATTCCTGTCATTTAATTACCGAGTATTTACTGGCGCGTAAGTGAAAGTAATGTTGTTAGGTTAATTTACGCATAAATAGCAATAATTTGGTGTTATAAAAAGACCGTACTTTTTTATATTGATCAAGACGATCATATAATAAAAGTACGGTCTAACGACTTATGCTTCTAGTGCTTTACTAATTAAGCGGTCTATATACTTTTTATGTGCTTTAGTTGCCGTATCTGCTCCCCACGCAGTGCTGAGATCAGCAATTTGGGTTAGTTGATAAAGTGCGGCTGTTTTAGCTAGGTTATCGTGCTTGCTTGTCTTGCCCAGTCCGGCAATAGCAATTAGCTGATTTACATATTCAATTTGTAAATTGTGGCTGATTGAGTTCGCTCGTTTACTATCGACAAAAATGCTGGCTGTTAACTCTTCCATAAATTGACTAAGGCTGTATTGGTTACCATAAAGTGCGGTGTCTGAAATACGCTGCATTACAGCAGGGTGTAGCAGCTGCGATAACACTGATTTTTGCATGCCTAAAATCATTTTATGCGGTTTAGGATCTTCATTTTTACCGTAATGATTAAAACCACGACGCTGCTGTTGCATGTAGCTATAAAGTGGCTTCATGCTAGTTAGCACGTCCGGTGCAAATACGTTTTTAGCTAAAATTTGCATCGCTTGCTGTTGGCGTTCAAGTGGCACTGGTGTATAAGGTGCAACCGCCTCATTCCCACCTACTACAGCACGCTCTACATACACACCACCAATTTGACGAGAAATCACATTAGCTTGTGTTCTGTATTGACCAAACAAGCTGTTTGCCGAGATTAGCAGTTGTTGATGCGATTCACCTTCAATACGGGCTTTATCTTTAAGTTCAGTAAACAGCTTATTGATTAGTGCCATTCTGTCTGCGCCATATGCTGCAGGATTAGACGACATATCACCAATCATAACGCGTGGGTCAATATGGCGACCTGGCGCACGCATATCATCAGCATCATTACCAAAGGCAAGTTTGTGTTCTGTTGAACGGGCTAAGATGGCTTCTAGACGTTGTTGTTCAGCAGTATTGTCTGGTTTAGCTTGGCTGTAACCAAATTCTATGGCCCAATCATCGTAAGGACCAGGCTTAGTTTGGAAAATGTCACCTTGTGTCATGCCAATTGGTGCGATATTAGCTGGGGCATAATCCATAACAGAACCCGTCACGATCCCTTGCGTTTTTGTTTTGTCATGTACGTCTTTTTCATTCCACAATATAGATGACTTCATGTTGTGGTTAAGGCCCAGTGTGTGGCCGACTTCATGTAAAACTAACTGTGTAAGACCCTGGCGCAAAATTTCTTTATCTTCAATGCTGGCACCTGTTGATAGGCTATTTGCAAGCATCATATTTTGTTGAATTTCATGACCAAGAGAGCAGTTTAGTTCACCGGTATTTGCATGTTCATTACTGTGGTTCATAGTGCCTTGAGTAAAGAGCGTGTCGTAAATCCAGCGGTTTTTCATAAACACAAACTCAAGCATGATGTCTGAGCCGAGGATTTCGCCGGTTAACGGGTTTGCAAGTGCAGGGCCGTAACCACCAAATGGAGGCTTAGGTGATGAAGTCCAACGTAGTACGTTATAATTTATATCGCCCGCATCCCAATCAGCATCATCTGGTTGTATTTTTACTACGATGGCATTTTTAATTCCCGCTTTTTCAAACGATGTATTCCATGCAAGCGTTGCCTTTGCAATGGTGTCACGCCATTCAACTGGTGTGGTATTTTCAATCCACCATGTGATCGGTTTTACTGGCTCTGATAATGCGGCGCTTGGATCTTTTTTCTGTAAATCCCAGCGTTTTATCACATCTTTATACGGTGCCCAATCTGGCGAAGTCATTTGATCAAATTGGTTAGTAAAGTAACCAATGCGAGCATCATCAATACGCGGTTGATAGTTATTGTCAGGTAAAGCTACAAATGAATGTTGTACTTTTACAGATACATTGCGAGGGTCGCTAACGGCGCTTGAGCCACGAACACTTGGGTTAGCATTTTCAAATACATAATCTACAACAACATCTAAGTTATTAGCATAAGGGCGTTGTTTTATAATGCGCGATTTTTTATCACTTAATTTGCCGACTTTAAAACGTTTTTTAGCGTTTTTGTCGTTTGGGTTTGGCCATGGCGATACTTTATGTAGCGCTTCGCTTAGAAAAAGCTTATCTACATTAAAAGCGATTTTGCCTTCTTCTTGTTTTTCAATTTTAATACTAGCGAGTACCGCTTCACTGATATTGGCATCGGCTGCTTTTGCAATTGCGCTGTTTTCATCAAACTGGTAACGCGGTGTTTTACTAATAATATCAATACGGTCAAAGTACTTTCTAAATTCAATTAGCTTGGTTTCACGGTATGCGCCACGAAAATGCCCAGCATCAGTCACGCCATCAACAGTATGTGCAAAATACACAAATGGCGTATCAAGTTGCGACTCGTTAATCACCATTAAGTGATCGCCAGTTTTTTCGTCTTGGTATAAGCTAAAAATACCAGCGAATTCAGTTTTGTTTTTAATTAATTCAGCAATAGTTTTACTTTTTTTGTCATCTTTTTTATCGGCAGCTAATGTGTGGCCGCTGGTTGCTAATGCTAAGCTCAGTGCTAATGTGAGTGTAGTTAATTTCATTTTTATATTTCATTCAGCTTGTAAAAAATTTAGGTAATAGTACCGAATAAAATTAATGAAAAAAGAGAACCGCGATGAATGCTGTTGCGTTCAATGTAATGTGTTGATTTTAATATTTATTTTATTGTAACAAAATGTTCAAAAAATGATTTCTAAAAGATAAACAGAGTAAAATATAAGTGTTCCTGTTTTGGTACATAAATTGTAACAGTTGCTTACAAATGTCACGTTAATGTTTCATTTAGCTCTGTTATTATACTGTCAGTGAAATTTTAAGGGGAATAATAATAATGCGTACAGGTATATTGAAATGGATACTTCCTTTTGTCGCACTAGGCATAGGTATTGTCGGCTTTGTGGGAATAAATGCAATCGCACAAGAGCCAGATAAGAAAGAAATCGTAGATACACGACCCACTGTAAAAGTTGAGCCTGTCTCGGCTAACAATCACCAAGTGGTTATTAATAGCTATGGCGAAGTTAAGCCACTTGAAAGCACACGCCTTTCTGCACAAGTGTCGGGTGAAGTGGTGAGTTGGCATCCAAACTTTGTTGCAGGTGGCATAGTTGCCCGCGGTGAAACATTGTTTAGTATCGAAAAAGATAACTACGAAGCAGCCTTATTACAGGCTGAAGCAGAGCTGGCCCAAGCGCAATCGAAACTAATTGAAGAGCAGGCGCAAGCTCAGGTTGCTGGCGATGAAGCAAAGCGTTTCCCTGGTAAAGTGCGTACCGCATTATTTTTACGTGAACCACAAGTATTAAGTGCCCAAGCATCTGTTAAATCAGCTCAAGCTCGTTTAAAGCGAGCGCAACGTGATTTAGATAATTGTGATGTAACAGCCCCTTATGACGCACTTATTGTTAGCCGTGATATTGGTGTTGGCCAATATATTAATATGGGTTCTCAAATTGGAGAATTAAATAATATCGAACAAGCAGAAATCATCATTCCTATCGCTGGTTTTGATAATGTATTTTTACCTGAGCGCGTAAAAGGTATTACAGCAACAGTGATTAAAACAGGTTTACATGGTTTTACTCGCCAAGCAGTAATAGATCGAGATCTTGGTGTGATTGATAACGCAACGCGTATGAGTAGTTTAGTGGTGCGTATTGATGACCCATATGGCCTTACAAATAAACAACCAGCAATTAAATTTGGCAGTTATGTACAAGTAAATTTTGCAGGGACGATGTTGCAGAATATTTATCGTTTACCGCAAGAGCTGGTTAATAATCAAACTGTATGGATTGTAAATGAAGAGCAGCAATTAGAGTCACGTACAGTGAAAGTAATTCGCGAAGAGGGTGAATACTTTTATATCAGCGATGGATTAGAAGCGGATGATCAACTTGTTGTTACTTTACCTGAGTACCCACAAAAGGGTATGGCAGTAAAAGTTGCGGGTGTTCCAGACGTTAAAAAAAGTGATGCGCTAGATAGTGCAGCCACAGAAAAATTATAAAAGGGTGACTGCGTTATGAATAACACTGAATTACCCAGCTCAGATCAACCAAGTGTTGATCCTGTAAGCAAAGAGAAGCAAACAGGTATAATTGCCTACTTTGCGAATAACTCCGTTGCGGCAAATTTAATGATGTTTTTTATCATTTTGATGGGTGTTATAAGCTTTTTTACGATGCAACGCCAGATGTTCCCAAACGTTGAAATCAATTATATTTCTATTAATGCTAATTACCCGGGGGCGTCACCTCAGGAAATGGAAGAAAGTATCTTAATTAAGATTGAAGAGTCTTTAAAGGATATTACCGAAATCAAAAAAGGTGTCTATCGCTCATTTCGTAATGGCGGTAGCGCGCAATTAGAAATAAATACTGATGCTGAATTAAGTGAGGTGCTTGATAAAGTTAAGTTGCGCGTAGATGGTATTGCAACTTTTCCTGCAGGAATGGAACCGGTCACCATAAGTCAAATAGAATTCCGCCAAGATGTGATTGGTATGACTTTAGTTGCTGACTTACCATTGAGCGAGCTTAAGCCGATTGCCAATCGTATTGAAAGCGAATTACTGCAGTTATCAAATGTGTCGTTGGTTGTTAATGATGTACCGCTTGATGAAATTGCGATTGAAATCGAACCTGACACATTGCGCCAGTATAATTTAACGTTAACTGACGTCGCAGGTGCGATACGTCGTTATTCAGCTAATTTTTCAGCTGGGCAGTTAAAAACAGACTCGGGTGTTATTTCAGTACGAGTTGAAAACCAATTTTATTCAGGTGAAGAGTTCCGTCAGATCCCCGTTAAAATAGGTGAAAATGGTGCTAAAGTATTACTGCAAGATATTGCAGTAATAAAAGACCAATTTACTGAAGGCGAACGTTACTTTAAGTTTAACGGTGAAAATGCAGTTTACTTATCAGTAAAGGCAACCGAAGATCAAAATATGATCCCAGTTGCAGAGTCTGTAAAAGCGTATATTGATCAAAAAAATAAAAATCTTCCATTAGGTGTTCGACTAGAACCGTTAATGGATATGACCTACTACCTAAATGCCCGCCTAGACATGATGCTATCCAATTTATTGCAAGGAGCGGTATTGGTCGCGATTATGTTATCAATATTTTTGCGCTTTAAATTGGCGTTATGGGTAATGATTGGTTTGCCAGTTTGCTTCCTTGGCGCGATGATGATGATGCCATTATTTGGTGTGACCATAAATATTATTTCACTCTTTGCCTTTATAATGGTGCTAGGGATTGTGGTGGACGACGCCATTGTCATCGGTGAAAGTGCCTACACTGAAATAGAGAAAAAAGGTGGTGGTGTAGTTAATGTAGTCAACGGCGCAAAACGTGTGGCGACCCCTGCAACTTTTGGCGTTTTAACAACCATTGCAGTATTTGCCCCGTTTACGTTATCAAGTGGTCCTGAGAGTGCTTTCTTTTATGGTATCGCCGTCATTGTGATTTTATGTTTAATATTTAGTTTGATCGAATCAAAGCTAATATTGCCAGCGCATATTGCACACACGAACTTTCCGCCTATCGATCCGAATGGTTGGCGAGCGCGTTTTAATAATCGCTTTTTTGGTTTTGTAAATGGCCCTTATAAGCGCTTTGTTGTGCGCTGTGTTGAGTGGCGTTGGGTGGTACTGTTTGGTTTTATCGGGATGTTAATTTTTACCTTTGGATTAATTTCATCAAACCAAGTACGCATGGTTCCTACACCAAAAGTACCGCACGATTTTCCACAAATTAACCTAGAGATGAACGATAACGCTTCTGATATTCAAACGATTACTGCTATTCGTGAAATCGAAGCCATGGTACTTGAAGTTGATAAACAAACTGAGCGTGAGTTTGGCCAAAAGATTGTTCGTGACGTATTAGTATTTAATCAAGGTCGTACTGAAGCCCAGTTACTTGCACCGTTGGTTGAAGAAGATTTACGCCCATACAATGCGTTTGAGCTTTCACGTCGCTGGCGTGATGCTATGCCAAATATTGCCGGTGTAAAATCACTCACAATCCAAGATGACGTTAATGGTGGCGGTGGTGATGGTGAGTTTGGTTATCTATTATTTGGTTCTGATATCAACACTCTTAATGAAGCTGGGCGTCGCTTTATTCAATTATTGCAACAACAAGAGGGATTGTTTGATATCAGCTCAACCATTGACCCTGCGAGCAAAGAAGTGCAAATGAGCTTAAAGCCAGTTGCCTATGATTTAGGCTTGGATTTAGCATCGATTGCTAATCAGGTTGGGGCGAGTTTTTATGGTGGTGAAGCGCAGCGTGTTATTCGCGGTGGTGAAGAAGTACGTGTAATGGTGCGTTACCCAAAACTCACTCGTGAAGCTTTTTCATCGCTTAAGCATGCAGTGATCACAACTCCGCAAGGCCGAGAAGTATTACTTGGTGATGTGGTTGAGCTTACAGAAAAGCCAGGTATCAGCTATATTCGCCGCGAAGGTGGTTACCGTACAGTATACATATATGGCAGCATCGACGAAGAAGTGATAGAGCCAAACGAAGTGGTTAAGCAAGTGAAAGAAAACCTACTACCGCAGCTTAAAGAAGAATACCCAAGTGTTAAGTCTGAGCTAGGTGGTGCTATAGAGGAACAACAAGCACAAGCTAATGAGCAGATCATGTTCTTTATTGGAGGCATGTTTTTAGTTTATATTTTGTTAGCGGTTCCACTAAAAAGTTACGCACAGCCTCTTATCGTAATGTCGGTTATTCCGTTTAGTTTAACGGGAGCAATTTGGGGTCATTACTGGTTTGGTTTAGATATTAGCTTAATGTCAGGTTTTGGCTTAATTGCTGCCGCAGGTGTTGTGATCAATGATTCATTGGTTATGACTGACTTTGTAAACCAAGCGCGTCGTGCTGGAGTGAGTATTAAAGATGCTGTAATTGAAGCGGGTTGTGCGCGCTTTAGGCCTATTTTACTTACTTCAATTACTACGTTTGCTGGTGTATTACCGATTATGTTTGAAACCAGTTTACAGGCTAAATTCGTAATACCAATGGCGGTTGCTCTTGGTTTTGCTGTTATGTTTGCAACCCTGATTACACTCTTATTAGTACCGTGTTTGTACATTATAATGAGTGACGTAGGTGGCGTATTTAGAGGCCTATTTAGAAAAATAAAAGGCCTATTTTCACGTAGGAAACAACTTGCCTAAAGAAAAACAACTCAAATCTAATGAGTTATAAAAGCCAGTGCATTACGCACTGGCTTTTTGCTTTTTAAATCGATACTCAGGCCACCTTTAACAGTCGGTTTTTAATTTTTATAGGTGTTAAGGGTTGGTTTTTTATTTTGATTACATTCTTTTGTTTGATTTGTGATGCAGCTCACTTTATAATCCACCTGTATTGGCAAACTAATCGAAAGGTTAGGACGCAAAGTTTCCGGTCTAAGGTTTTAGCGTGCTAAAACTAAGATAGCGGAGCCGTCGCACGGCGTTATTACACCCTCACTGTGTGCCATTTGTCCTAAAAGTAATAAAAAAGTATTTATTTTATCCGTCAAATGATGGATAGTACCTATTAGTGATTCTTAAGGTGTTGCTTTGTTTATGCATACGTCATTGGCTTGCGGAAAATGGATGCCAATTGGTTGCTTAAATCACCATACCCAATTATTTGTGGGTGATAGGGTGACGGTAACCTTTTTTGACATGCAAGGAGAGCTAGTCGGTTTATCATTTAACTACCAAATCACCAGCGCTGAGCAGGGTGAGCCACACAGTTGGCCGCGTTTTATTGCCGAATACATTAATACACATATACCGCTAGTTGAAGCAGGTAAAATGACCGAACAAGGGCTAATCGTTGCCTATCGGTCAAATCAAATTTACGCCCTTGAGGGGTGTGGAATTGAACGTGCTGAAATAACGTTTCATTGCATTGCAAAGTGCGATGACATAAAAACAGACAAACCAGCATATGATTATGTTTACCCAGAAAAAAGTAATGACTATAATGCCGGCGTTAAAGTATTACAGCCAAAAACAGGTTTAATTTATAAATGTAAGCCTTGGCCTTTCAGTCAATTTTGCAAAGTTAAAGAAGAAAATAACCCACTTTATGAGCCTGGTGTTGGCCAAAGTTGGAATTTAGCTTGGCAGCAAGTTTCCCCCTAATGCTATTTGGCATTTTTTGGCCCACTCATTGAGTGGGCTTTTTTATGCGCATTTAAAAATTATGGTAGACTCAGATTCTCAAAATTTTTTATTGGTTTTTCTGTGGCTCAATCAAACTTATCGTTGTCTGTACTTTCAAATGCGCCGGTTGCACATAAGCAGCCGCATACTTTAACAACACATCAAAAAACACGAATTGATGATTACTATTGGATGCGTGATGATGATCGCTCTGAGCCTGCGATACTTAAACATTTAGAAGCCGAAAATAATTATTGCGATCAGCAACTCGCAAAAATTAAGCCTTTTCAAACACAATTGTTTGAGGAGCTAAAAGGGCGAATTGTTAAAGATGACAATACCTACCCGGTAAAAGATGGCGAGTATTGGTACCACAGTGAAGTACGTGGCGATGACGAATACTCTCGCCATTACCGTAGTCGTTCAATGACTACGGCAGATAAACAATTGCTATTAGATGTAAACCTACTTGCTGAAGGTTTTGAATTTTACGAGTTAGGCGAGGTGGCGATTAGCCCAAATGAACAACTACTTGCTTACTCTGAAGATACCGATGGTCGTCGTATTTATGTGGTTAAATTTAAAAAAATTGATAGCGATGGTTTGCTTGAGGATGTATTAGAAAACACCGAAGGCCAAGTTGTTTGGGCGAACGACAATAAGACGGTTTTTTATGTTAAAAAAGATCTTAAAACCCTGTTGGGGTATCAGGTTTATCGCCATGTATTAGGTACACCACAATCTGACGACGTATTAGTGTATGAAGAACAAGATCGCAGCTTTTTTATGGGGTTAGGTAAAAGCCGCGATGAAAGCTTAATTATTATTGATTTAGCGACCACTGAAACTAATGATATGTGGGTGTTAGATGCTAATCAGCCTTGGGGCGAATTTGCTCAGTTGATGCCGCGTGAAGAAAGTCATGAATTTGATATCGATAAACTTGATGACACATTTTATATTGTTACTAATTGGCAGGCAAAAAACTTTCGTTTAATGACGGCAACCGCCACCACTATTGCGGATAAGATGCAGTGGCTTGAGCACACGCCCCATCGTGCAGAGGTACTTTTAGAAGGTGTTGAAATATTTAACGATTTTTTAGTGCTGACTGAGCGCGAGCAAGGACAAACGCGTTTTATTGTTATTAATAAACAACAGCAACGAATGACGTTAGAATTTGATGACCCTTGTTACTATGCCGCTATCGCAATGAACCCAGAGCATGATTCGCACGTGGCACGTATTTATTATTCAAGCCTGACAACACCGGGTTCGCTGTATGAAGTCGATTTAAATAACGGTAAAAAGGCCTTATTAAAACAACAGCAAGTTTTAGGTGACTTCGATCCTGAAAATTACGCCTCAGAACGATTAATGATAACAGCACGTGATGGCGTAAAAGTACCCATATCTCTAGTGTATCGTAAAGACACATTTAATAAAGATGGAACCAATCCACTTTTTCAATATGGTTATGGTGCGTATGGTTACACCATAGATCCTAGCTTTTCGAGCACTTCACTTAGTTTGCTAGATCGTGGATTTGTATATGCAATAGCCCATGTGCGTGGCAGCGAAATGCTGGGGCGAGATTGGTATGAACAAGGTAAAAAAGAGCATAAGCAAAATAGTTTTAATGACTTTGTTGATGCAACTAACGCATTGGTAGCTCAAGGTTATGGAGCACAAGATAAGGTTTTTGCCTCAGGTGGTAGTGCAGGTGGTTTATTAATGGGATCCGTCGTTAATCAAGCACCAGAGCTTTACTTAGGGGTTGGTTGCCACGTGCCATTTTTAGATGTGCTGACAACGATGCTTGACGAATCAATCCCTTTGACCACCAACGAATACGATGAATGGGGAAATCCAAATGACCTTGACTATTATAATGTGATTGATAAATACTCACCGTATGACAATATAAAGGCACAAGCATACCCAAACATATTGGTCACGACAGGATTGCATGATTCTCAGGTTCAATACTGGGAGCCAATGAAGTGGGTGGCTAAAATGCGAGAATACAAAACAGATGATAATATTTTAGTATTTAAAACGGATATGGATGCAGGCCATGGTGGTGCATCTGGACGCTTTAAAAGCTTAGAAGAAAAAGCGCTGGAAATGGCATTTTTTATTAGCTTAGCTAAAATTTAACTACCATATGAGGTACTAAAATGTTTGGCGCGCATGGTAATTGGCAATACTCCATTGAACCTCCAATGATTTATATTAAAATCAGTGGATGCTTTAATCGTGAAGGTGTGATTGCGTTCACTAAAGAAGTGTTTGATGACCTAGCCAAGTTACCACCTAATTCAATAGAGCATGCCGTCATTAATTTAGCAGACTTTGAATTAGTAACGGCCGATAGCTTGGAGGTCGCCCAGGCGTATTTTCATGGTGTAAAAGCGCGAGGCTATAAGCAAGTTGATTATATTCAACCAAACTTAATAGCTCAAAGCCTGCTTGAGAACATTTGGCGTGAAAGTGGTATGGATGTACGGTATCACGCTAGCTTGCAACAATATACGCAGCAATATCCAGAGCATATTTATGTAAAAAACTGGCTTTAATTAAGCGGTTTGTAATATCGTCGCTAAGCTATTTTTATAACGCCTTGAGAGATTGAGTTGCACGCCATTTTTTAGTTTTAGCTTATAGTCACCACTATCGGTGGCTGTCAGCTCAGAAATAACAGCTTGCTTTACCAGTGTTGAACGATGAACTCTGATAAACCCCGCAGGGGCGAGCTGTTGCTCAATATTTTTCATCGTTTCACGGTGTAATACAGCGGCATCTTGTTGCCAAAAATGCAGCTCGACATAATTTCCTGCGCCATTAATCCAAATAATGTCGTCTATTTCAATGAGCCTCACTTTCCCAACATCTTTAACTATTAGGTGTGAATTTAGCAATGGTTTTGTAAGTTGATGTGCTTGCTCCATCGCACTTGCTAAAGGGCATAGATGGATAAGTTTTTCAAAACACTTATTTAGCCGTGAAATAGGGCTATGTGTAGTAATAAAATCGACGGCACCTATCTCAAAAGCTAAAGTCGCGAGCTTTGGATCGTCAGCAATAATAACTAATTTAGCGTTTTTACTCAGGTCAACAAGTTGGATCAGTAGGGTCGGTTGTGGTGCCTCGGATAGTTGCAGCAATATTACATTAAATTGGCTTGTATCAAGTTTCTCTAATTGCTCTAAGGTTGTTGATGTATGGGAATAAAAATGCCTGTTGCCATCAAGCTGTATATCAAGCAGAGCATTGAATTCTTCATCGTTAACGAGTGTTAAGGCATTAAAGTAAGCAGTAAACATTTGATATTCTCATTATATATTTAACAAAGAAGACCTGAATTATCCCAATTTCATTCATATTAAATTTAAAATGTTAATTTTATTGTATGTGTTTTATTGCTCGATCACATCAAACCCGCCTGTTGCACCACCAACTATGCGATTGACGTAATAACGATAGAGTGAATTTTTTTATTTCCTTAGTGTTATCGCTTAGTAACATTTTCGTTACTTAGAAAAACGATAATTCAGGGGAATTAATATGAAAATAACAAACAAAGCTCATGCGGTTGCATTTAAAAAATCGTCATTAACAATCGGGCTAAGTGCAGCCTTATTTAGCGGTTTATCATTTCAAGGTGTGGCGGCCGAGGCAAGGACCGCTGAAAAAGTCGAGCGTATCGAGGTTACAGGCTCCCGTATTAAAAGAGCGGACATTGAAGGATCATCACCAGTTACGTCGATTGGTCGTTTAGCTATTGAGTCTTCAGGGGTTCAGAACATTGGTGAATTATTACAAACAGTTGCTCAGGCCGATCTATCAGGACTAACACAATTAACGAATAACACTAATGGTAATGATGGCTCGCAAACTATTTCATTACGAAACCTAGGGGATAACCGAACACTCGTTTTAGTCGATGGTCGTCGATTTTTAGCTTTAGGTGGTGGGCAAGTCGATATTTCACAAATCCCAATAGCGATTGTAGAGCGTGTTGATATTTTGGCTGATGGTGCGTCTGCAGTATATGGCACTGATGCAATCGCAGGTGTAGTAAATATAATTACTAAAGATGGATTTGAAGGTGTTAGCTTAGATGCAAGCATAGGTGCAAACTTTGAAGGTGATGGGGAATACAAGCAAGCGGGTATTTCGATTGGTACAATAAAAGGTAATACCTCGTTATTTTTGAATATCTCAAAATCAGAAGAAAAAGAAATAGGCGCTGGCGATAGAGAAATATCACAATATCCTGTTGCTTATATACCAGAGCGCTTTGGTAGTGCTTTTGGTCTTTATGGTATTTTTGGTACTTCAGACGGAAACTTATCTTTAGATCCAGCAAAAGAAGGTGATGGTATTCGCACCGCCGATGATTTCGAACCATTTGGGACAAAGCACCGTTATAATTTTGCACCAACTAACTATTTAAAAACCCCTTCTGATAGGTTTAACGTTTTCGCAAAGGTTAACCACGAGTTTTCAGACTCGCTGAGAGCTTTTGTTGATTTTACATATAACCAACGAAAATCTGTAACGCAAATTGCAGCAGTGCCGCTTACCGCAGGTTTTTCAGGGCCACAGTGGGAAATACCTTTCAGCAAAGATAGTATCTATAACCCATTCGGTGAAGATTTAGCGTCCTTTGGTTTTAGAACGCTCCCAATTGGCCCGCGTACAAATATTCAAGACTACGATACATACTTTATTACGGGCGGTTTTGAAGGTGAGTTTGAAGTTGCAGATCGAGTATTGCTTTGGGATGTGTCAATGTCCAGAGGTGACTCAAGCCGCAGTGTAAAAGGTCAAAACTACGTAAATTTACAAAATTTAAGAAATGCAGTGGGACCCTCGTTTATTGCAGATGGTGTTGCACAGTGCGGTACCGCTGATAATACAATTGCGGGTTGTGTACCATTGAATATTTTTAATGGGGAAACTGGTTTTACAAGCGAAATGGCTAATTACATTGGTTATGAATTGAATGATCAAGTGAATACTGGCACGACTAACTTTGCTGCAAATATTAGTGGTGAGTTATTTGAGTTACCAGCAGGTTGGTTAGGGTTTGCAGCGGGAGTAGAAAAACGTACAAATACTTTCGTTGATAGTCCTGATGCATTAATCGCTGCGGGTTTAAGTTCAAGTAATTTCAGAGAACCAACCAACGGTAGTCAAACAGCTGAAGAAGCCTATTTTGAATTTGCAGTACCATTATTAGCTGATTTACCTGGCGTACAACAGCTGGATATTAGCCTTGCAGGGCGTTTTGCTGATTTTGAAAATAGCGGGTTTGTAGGTGTTGACCCAGTAACTTCAAATTTTGATAACGAAAGTTTTAAAGTTGGTTTTACATGGCGGATCTATGATGATCTGATGTTACGCGGTAACTATTCAGATACATTTAGAGCTCCTTCAGTAGATAACTTATTTGCAGGTGGCGGCGAAGGTTTTCCATCAGTTCAAGATCCATGTAATACAACGCAATTTGGGCTGCAGTTACCAGATGTTCAAGCACGTTGCTTAGCGGATAATGTACCAAGTGGAGGTTCAACTCAACCTACAGGCCAGTTACGTGCTTTAAATGGTGGTAACCCTGAACTTAAACCAGAAGAGGGTAATACTAAAACATTCGGTATTGTTTATAACCCAAGTTGGCTTGATGGTTTTGATATGACTATCGACTATTACAAAATAGAGTTAGAGGACGCACTCTCATCTATATCAGCAGGGGGAATGCTTGATCGCTGTTATGTTCAAGGTGAAGAAGAGTTTTGTGGCTTCATTGAGCGCCGTGAAGATGGCCGAATAGCGACTGTACGCACATCACAATTTAACTTAGATCAATTAGAAGTTGAAGGGTATGACTTTAATGCTAACTACCGCTTTGATACGCAAGATTTAGGTAATTTTGTGTTTCGCTTAAATGGCTCATATACAGATAAATACCGCTCAGCAGGCGTAGGTGAAAACATCAATAGTGCTAATAACCGAGTTGCATCAATTAATAGTGATATTTTACGCTGGCGTGGTACCTTTAATACCACATGGAGTTACGATGATTTAACAGTTACTTGGGGTATGCGATATACCAGTAACTTGATAGAATCTTGCACTATACCTGATAATTTTGTTGATGATGGCTTGGCAACGCGGGAGCTTTGTAATCAACGTGGCAATCCTGGTGATGAAAATGAAGCTGGGTTCAATCGTATAGGAAGTGTTGTTTACCATGATTTATCAGCGAGCTATACACTACCTTGGCAAGCAAGTGTGCGTGTAGGTATGCGTAATGTCTTTAGAAAAGAGCCTCCAATTGCCTTAAATCCATTTGCTAACTCATTCTATTCTGCTCATGATATTCCTGGTGGAACATGGTTTTTGAACTATAAACAGGACTTTTAATTTAACTTTTAAGATTTAGCTAAAGCCTCACTATTGTGAGGCTTTTTGTTATTTATGAATAAGTGGTTACGTACACGCTTGCCGTTTAAACCTAAAAAAACGCCACTGGTAACAGTGGCGTTGTTGTTATTTAGTTAAAGGGTAGTATACAAATTGAATCGCTTATTATTTAACGATTTATCCCTACTTGAGCCCTCTAACGAGGGCTTTTATCTATCATCCGCAAAAGGCTTAATTTAAGTAAGCTTTTAACATCCAAACAAGTTTCTCTTGCTCGGTAATGTAATCGCCCATTAGTGACGCTGTCCCTTCATCGCCAGCATCACCAGCTTGGATTAATATATCGCGCTGCATTTTAATCAGTGTGCTGTAACCTGCTAGCAGGTTTTCTACCGCGGCTACTCCATCACTGATGTTTTTAGCTTCTTTAATTTCACTAATTTTAAGGTAGTCAGAAAACGCATGAAGTGGTGCGCCATCAAGCGTTAAAATACGCTCTGCAATTTCGTCTACTTTTAAAAGTAATAGATTATAAATTTCTTCAAATTTCACATGTAGTTCAAAGAAATTACGACCTTTAATATTCCAGTGAAAACCACGCGCATTCATATACTGAATTTGGTAACTACTTAGCAGTGTATTAAGTGACGTTACGATATCTTCACTTTTTGCACTGTTAAGGCCAATAGCATTTACCTGTGACATATTTTTCTCCTGAACAAATTAATAAGATACTTTCGAGCTGTTGATAAAGAGTATCAGCCATTTTTTGTAATCTGTAAAATGGTTAAAATCGATAATGTTGATAGTTTTTACCTATTAATGTGGCGCTGATTGAAAATTCAATAAAAGCGACCCTAATTAATGAACTGGGGGCTTATTTAAGAAAAACTACCCCAGGAGTTAAATAGTCGTTTATTGGTTAAAATAAACTCAAAAAGATGATCTAGAACAAGCTTTATATTGCTGAGTAATAAGGCAGGTAAATAGTTTGATTTAGGTCAAAATCGGCATTTACAGTCGGCGCATAATCAAACTAGATTAATTACTAGGAGATTTCACATGCAGGCTAAAACACAAAAAGAAAGCAAAATGGAATTGGTTGTTGTGGGTATCGCTTTA
This sequence comes from Pseudoalteromonas porphyrae, assembly GCF_001298125.1. Lineage (NCBI taxonomy): Bacteria > Pseudomonadati > Pseudomonadota > Gammaproteobacteria > Alteromonadales > Pseudoalteromonadaceae > Pseudoalteromonas > Pseudoalteromonas porphyrae. The sequence continues at coordinate 110,706 of NZ_LHPH01000010.1, forward strand.
CTGGCATTTGTTGTCGGGGTGGTAGGCCACTTAGCGGGTGCTAGCTTTGCTAATTTTGATACATTTGGTTATATCGCAGCACCAACACCGTTGATTTTAGGGATTATCGCATTTGTTGCTTACAAAGTAGCAGCGAGTGCAGAAGATTAAATGAGCAACCCAACAATGTATTTCATTACTTGGCGTGAGTAGATCATACCGGTGTGACTTAAGTGAAACACCTTATGTTCTGCCATGCCATTGAGCTTAGTTTCATCAAGCAATACAGTACCATCTGATTGGCTGCCCTTAGCAATAAGCGGCATTAACCCAATAGGCAGATCGCCAGCAATACTATAAAGTTTAGCATTAAACGGCCAATCACCATTTTTAGAGAGTAAAAACTCAACGCTGTTTTTTAAAAATGCTTCAAACCCTTTTTGCTGCATTTGCTCTGCAATATGGCTGCCTTTATGCGGGGTTCCCAGCGTAATAACCTTCTTCACATTTTGGCTTTGGTGCGAATTTGCTTCAAGATAAGCGCGCGCCACTAACCCACCCATTGAATGGCACACCAGTGCCGTATTTTTATTATCTATAAAAGTATCAATTTGAGCAAAAATAGCATCGCGATCAGGGCTGAGCGTATTATAAGACAGGTTAAGAATATCTAGGCCTGACTTTTTTAAACGAGAGCACAGCGGGCGCATTACAAAGCCTGACATGTACAAACCATGTAATACTACAACTTGTTGAATTGCCATATACGCCCTTATTTAATAATGCTTACATTAATTGCTGTGGTTTTATCTCGATATTTGTATTATCGGTACTTACCCATACTTCGCCATCTTGAACAGTCATTGTCAGCGAAATGTTACGATCAACTAATGCTGCAAGCGCCTGCGTGGCAGTAAAATCTAAACTAAAAATACTTAAATTTTTAAAATCATACAACTTAGGTTGGTGTTTTTGCCACCAAATTGCTTGGTTATTTTCACCATATGTATACAGCACCACTTTTTTAGCTTTATTACAGGCTTTTTTAAGGCGTTTTTCATCAGGTAAACCGAGCTCAATCCACAGCTCAATCTCGTCACTGTAGTTTTTATGCCACACTTCTGGCTCATCGTCAGCCGATAGCCCCTTGGTAAATTCAAGGCCATCACACGCATTAAGTGCGTACGCAAGTAAGCGAACCATCAAGCGTTGATCGTTTTCAGAAGGGTGCTGCGCCAAGGTTAAATTAAAATCTTGGTAAAGGTGGCGGTCCATATCGCTAAGCGATAATTGCGCTTTAATAATCGTAGATTTAAGAGCCATAACAGTTTATTTGAAAAAATTTGCGCCAGTATAGCGCAATTACTCGCCGAGCCAGTTAAAATAGCACTAAATTATCTGTAGGAGTTTAAAATGGCTATCCAGTGGTTCCCTGGGCATATGAATAAAGCCCGTAATGAAATTAAAGAAATAATGCCACAAATGGATGTGATCATTGAAGTGCTTGATGCGCGCATTCCTTACAGCAGTGAAAACCCGATGGTGGCGACGTTGCGTGAAGGCAAGCCGGTTATCAAAATATTGAACAAAGCCGATTTAGCAGATCCTAAAATGACGCAAATTTGGAAGGATTATTTTGAGCAGGAAAATGGCGTAAAGGCTATTGCGTTTGGTAACGATAAAGCGGCTGAGGTTCATCGTATTAACGAGCTGTGTAAAAAGTTAGTACCGCATAAAGTGGGTGCTGATAAGCAAATTAAAGCCATGATTATGGGTATACCTAACGTTGGTAAGTCTACCTTGATCAATGTGTTAGCAGGTCGAATTGTAGCAAAAACAGGTAACGAGCCTGCAGTTACTAAAGCCCAGCAACGTATTAAGCTTGAAGATGGCATTATGCTTTACGACACGCCAGGCATGTTGTGGCCAAAAGTAGAAAACGAAAACTCGGGCTACCGTTTGGGCGCAACTGGCGCTATTCGTGATACCGCGATTGAGTATGAAGAAGTGGCAAGTTATACGGCTGAGTACTTGTTACGTGCTTACCCGGCACTTTTAAAAGCACGCTATAAAATTGATGAATTACCAGAGAGTGATTGGGAATTTGTTGAAATGGCTGGCAAAAAGCGTGGTTGTATTCGTGGTGGTAATCAAATAGATACTTATAAGATGTCTGAAATTCTAATTAATGAATTACGTGATGGCATTATTGGTCGTATCACTATGGAAACGCCAGCCATGCGTGAAGAAGAAGAAATAATGGTTGCAGGCTTGCGTGCAGCAGCTGAAGCTAAAAAAGCGGCTAAAGAAGAAGAGAAAAAACAACGTCGAGCGCGTGCGCGTAAAAATCGCCGTTAACTAGTTGTTAAGCGTTAGCTTGCTAACGTAATACGGTTTCGCCCTAGTCTTTTAGCTTGGAGTAGGGCGTTATCAGCACGAGAAATAAAAGACTCGTCAGATTCCTTTATTTGATATTGCGCTACACCAAAGCTGACTGTCACTGCAATTTCTTGTACTTGAACCATGTTTTTTAGCTGGTGTTTTATTTGCTCAGCTGTTTGCTGTGCTTTAGCGAGATCACTGTGCGGTAGGAGTACAATAAACTCTTCACCACCCCATCGACAAACCACATCATTATCTTGCGCTACTTGTTGACAAGTAAGGGCAACTTGCTGAATTATTTTATCTCCTGCTAAATGTCCGTAACTATCATTAATATGTTTAAAGTGGTCAATGTCTAGCAGTATTAAACTTAGGCGTTGTTGTTTTTGTTGGGCTTGTATGACGTGTTGAGTCAATAATGGATCAAAAGCTTGGCGATTTAGTGCGTTAGAAAGCTTGTCAAAGGATGCTATCGCTTCTATTTGTCGCTGATACTTATCAAATGTGCGATGGGCGTAACATAGCACGAGTAAAATGAGGGACCCACTTAGTAATAAGCTGGAGAGTATCTCTTGGCTTACCAATGACGACGTACCTTTGTTATGGTGCTCTATAATTAAATACCATCCTAATTGCTCCACCCAGCGGCTATGTAAAATGGCTGGCTGTGAATTGTATTCAAATTCAAATGCAGTTTGTTGCTTTAAAAATATATTATCTAGATAAGGTAATAACTCATCATTTTGATGTATGTTGTTGAGTTTTGTCGGCTCAGAGCTCGCTTGGAGTGTTATAGAGCCTTGCTCATCAATAAAATAGATTTTACGATGATAGTGACGCTGATACTGGGTAATGATTTTTTTTAGTTTTGAAAGTGTGATCCCAACGCCTGCAATACCAATTATATTTTCGTGTGCATCAACCACTTTGTAATTTATAAACAAAGTATATTTTGAGGGCGTTAAATGATGTTGATCAATGTTAATAACGTAATCATGGGGGGAGTTAATGGCGGCAATAAACCATTGTTGCTGAGTGAAATTTTCAGAGCCACTGATAACACCATCACCATCATGATAAAAAACCCCAGATTGGCTTGATGCAAAAAAGCTGATGTCGATATTTATATCTTGTTTTATGTACTTAAGGTATTCAATTAAGAGTTCAGGTTTAGATTCCCCTTGGACTGCCCAGCGCCTTAAAAAAGTATTGTTAGCCATATTTTTAGCAGCGTAAATGGGCTGCATTAAATCTTCTTGTATTTCAGAGTAGACAGTATCTTGAGTCAGGGAGAGTGGGTTGACTGTCTCTTTACTAATTGAGTTATGGGCGAGGTTAAAACTTAACCAACTGGTAAGTATAAAGCCGCAAAGTAGGAAGCCGAGCAAGATGGTATTGTATTTTTTGCGCATCAGTAACATAAAAAGCATCCATACCTTAGAGTCGATAATCATACTAATTCTATTTAGAATATGACTATTTTAGCGAATTAAATAATTCATTTATTCAATGTAATAAGCGCCATGAATAACAATAGCGGCAGAGTTTACTCCATTTTAGTATTGGAGTGAAGAACGAGAAATAATTTTGCTTATTTTATTATTCAAAGCTGAATAAGCTATTAGGGCGTGTCGACCTTTTGTGATAATAAGCTATTAATTAACAGGCATAAAAAAAGCCCGTTAGGGCTTTTTTAGTATCATATCTACCGTCACCGATATGAGCAATGTAGCAAGTAAAATAGTAGGGCGGTTATCTGTCACCAACATCAAGGGGCGTTGCGGTTAGTGACAGATAACCTTAGCTGTTTACGTGCGCCACACGTGTTTCAGGGTCGAGAAACAAATCAGTTTATTCTGTACAAGTCGTTGTGCGTTGTCGTCTTGTTGATATTGATTATCAGTTAGATTTAAATGAGTGTCAACACCTAATTGAAAATTATTCTCATTATCATGTTGGTATTTTAATTAACATTAAAAAAGAAGGTTTTCGGGGAGTTTATGGTGCTGTGCTGCTGTTGAATTTCAGGCATAAAAAAAGCCCGTAAGGGCTTTTTAGTATCATATCTACCGTCACCGATATGAGCAATGTAGCAAGTAAAATAGTAGGGCGGTTATCTGTCGTCAACATCAAGGGGCGTTGCGGTTAGCAACAGGTAACCTTGGCTGTTTACGTGCGCCACACGTGTTTCAGGGTCGAGAAACAAATCAGTTTATTCCGTACAAGTCGTAGTACTTTGCCGTCTTGTTGATATTGATTATCAGTTAGATCTATAAATCTGTCAACACCCATTTGCAAATAATTCTCATTTATTTTGTTTTTTGTAAAAAGTACAAATAAAGCAAAGAGTTACTGTTAGCCCTAATGGAGCTAAAGTGATTTGTAATGGTCAAGGCGACGATTTATTTGTTCTGCAAGCTCTTTATCTGTTTGCCCTTCGCTATCGATGATAAGTAAAAAGTATTGTTGCTCAGTATCGATAACCTTAATCACGGTGTTATCAAATTTCGTTTTTCCATAGGTTACTTCTATACTCGTAATATCTTTAAAGTGCTTTAATCGTGATTCAAGCTGCCCTTGTTCATTTTGCCAATAGCTAAATATATAGTTGTCAGTAATGCCATTACCGTCACTACGAAAATCAAAAAAAGCATCACTGTAAAAATATAAAATATCTTCATCAATGGGCATTAGTTGTTGGCGTTGTAAAAATTGCACCTGAAATGGCCATAGCTTTTCACCTTTGACAATTGATGCGCCGGGTAATAAATAAGCCTCTTGCAGCAGCCCTAAAAATAAAATTGGTGCCCAAATTATGCTGATAACGATGTTTCTTATACGCCATTTAGAGTTATATATCAGTGCTTCAGATGATTGATTTATATGCTGAATATAGTTCACCAGCGGTAGCCAAATGAGTGGGATAATGCATAATCCAATAGTTGCATAGTCACTAAAACGTGTAGTGGCTGTAATTACTATAAGTAGTAACCAGCCAATTAAGGCTAGTGCATTTGGCATGATTTTATTTTTTTTATGGTGCTCTTGGCTGTGTGCAAGTAGCTCTAAAAATAAAGAGTAGAAGAAAAACAGTGCAAAAATCCCACGAGCAATCGGCATTATATGGCTATCTTGCTGTGCTTTTATCGCCAGCCAGTTACGGTAGCTCCAGTAGTTAATAAATAGCCCTAAGGTAAATATGCTATAAATAATAAATTTAGCGTTCGATACAGGGTAAAAATGAGTGTTATTGAAGGTTGGGCGTTTTGCTGATTCTATGCGCCATGCCACTATAAAGAACACCATGCCTATAAGGTACACACATAGCAAAACAATGATCCAACTGTCTTCGAGATCCAACCCGCCAGAATCACTTGTAGTCGCTTCGCCATCAATATATTTAATAATGCCAAAGTGAGTGTGATCGATCAGTTTTTCTCGTTCATCAAGGTATAGCTTGATTTGATCCGCTGGAATATGGTCTTGTTTGGCGCTAAATGAAAAATTAAGCGTGAGGGTGTTTTCAGCAAAGTGAATATTCTTTTTAAAGTAAAAGAAAGGGTTATCAACTTCGACTTGTTCGTTATCAAATTGCCAATTTTGTTCTTCAAATTTAACTTTAATGGTTGTTTCAATGTTATTTGGGTACTGGAAATAGAGCGGAGCGGTACGCGTAATTTGATCTGGTTCGTAAACACTGTTTTGAATCTCTGAGGCATAAAAATCAGCTCTTAGATCTGGGTCAGCAGGTTGCCAAAAATCATCAATCAAATAAAACTCATTGCTTAAAAGTTCACCATTATTGGCATTTTCAGTCACTGTCATCGGCTGATCAATAGTTAGACCTTTAAAGTAGCCTTGGTAATACTCAAGGTAGTCTTTGGCTATTTGATCAAGGCCGTTGCGTGCTAGTGAGCTGCGTCTATTTATGGCTTCAAATCCGCTATACAAATAGCTAGTTTGGAAGGTTGCTGGTTGTTCACGGTTTTGCGCTATGGTGTAGTTATCAGTGGTTTTAATTCTCAGACCGTCAACAGGTGGCGTCATTTTTGTGAGCTGCTGCTCAAAAGGTTTAATGATTAATGCATAACCATAGTTTGGTTGAGCTAGGTGCTCTAAGCTTCCCGTTTGATAGCTTATCGTTGGGTCTAACCAATAACGTTGTCCCGCATATTCAACTGTAACAATAACGTGGTCAAACTGGTTCGCAGAAGGAGGAAGCCGATTTAAGCGCTTGCCCTCTTCGGTGTTTACCAGAGCTGGGTAAGCTGGGATCCCCATCGCTTTGAGTAATGATATAAGGAGCACTGTTTTGTCTTTACAGTCGCCATAACGCAGTTCAAGAGTTTCTGATGCGGGTGTTGGTTGGTGTGAGTTTGTGCCCATTTCCAAGCCCAAATAACGCACTTCATCTTGGCTAAACTTCAAGGCTGCGGCAATGCGATCAGTGACTTGGAGGTTCTGCATAGTAATATCATCGGCAACTTGCGCAACGCTAGCAGTGACCTCAATGGCAGATTGATATAAAGGAATAGCCCACTCGGTGACCTCTTGCCATGTGTTTAATTCAGAGAAAAAAACCTGTTTATAAGGGCTATACCAACGTGGTGTTTGATTTGAAGATGCAACAGTTGCTTGATTACGTAAGCTGATTTGATAGTCATGCCCAACAGCAAGCGGAGTGTCTTTTATATCAGTCTCACCATTGACAGTATTAATATAAAGTGGCGTTGATTTTTGCCACAGCACACGCATAAATTGTTGTGCAACGGGCACTGACCAGTTTAACGTACGAGACACGCTAAAGTGTTGATAAACAGGATTACGCCCTGTAATCGTAAAGCTGTAGTCGAGTTTGTCGTTTACGCGCATGTCATCAACAATAATATTTAAAGTAAGGCTGCCGTTGTAGATGCCATTGGCTAATTCAGTTTCTCGTTGTAAAACCTTAAATTGCGCGCTGGTGAGTTTATCTATGTATTGGCCATCACGAATAAGGCCCAGCCCATTCAGGGTGAGGGTTTGATAACTGGGATCAAAATCTAAATTTAGTTGGCTGATATAATCAATACCACTTTGATTCACGGCCTGCATAACTGTGCGCGTATAGCGTTGCGTAGGTTGCTGCTGTGAAACGTTGATTTGGGTATCGAGGAGTAAATAGTAAGTACCATCGATAATTTGGTTAACGGGAATGTCAGTTTCAATGAGGGGGTGTTTTTTTACCCAACTATCGGCAGTTTGTATTTGGTATTCTTGGCTGGTGCTATAAAAACTTATAACTAAAAAGCACACGCTAAGAGCGAGGCTGGTTAACTGAGTCCATTTCATTATTGTTCTTCTTTTGGTTGGTTTTTGGTATTCCCTATAGGCGTTAGATTACCAAGCTATTGCTTTTAAGCCAATAAAATGAAGAGGATTCTTTATTTCGGTAAGGTAATTAATACGCGTGTACCTTGGCAATAAGGATTGGCTAATAACTGTAGTTGACCACTTTGGTTACGAATAAGTTCGCGGCTTATAACTAAGCCTATGCCAGCTCCTTGTTCTTTAGTTGAATAAAAGGGCACAAATAGGTTGTCGGGATTTGTAATACCAGTACCGCTATCGAGTAGCTCAATAATGACCTTATCACTTTGCTGCTGCCAATTAAGTGTTGGTGCGTGTTTGCCTCCTGCTTCAAAAGCGTTTTTAATTAGGTTTATTAGTGCTTGTTCTAACTGCCCAAGATCAACATTAAAGTGCTTAATCTCAGCGGCTTTAATGTCGAGCTGTGGAAATAAAGCATGTAATCTAAGGTTAATTGTCTCGTTCGTCACCGCTTGTTTTTTTGCTGCAGGTAACTGCGAAAATGCGCTGTAGCTGGCCACAAAGTCGAGTAAATGCTGAGCACGTTTTTCAATTACTAGCAGCATGTCGCTGGCTAAGTCAGGCTCTTTATTGATCTGCCCTTGCTGTTTCATCAGTTGCAATGATTGGCTCATTGAATAAATAGGGGTTAGGGAGTTTCTTACTTCATGATTAAGAACCCTAATTAAGCGTTGCCATACCTGCTTTTCATTGGCACGTAATTGCTGCTCGATAGAAAATAAAGTGAGTAGTTCATAGCTTCGCCCGGCGCGCCAAAAAGTTTGTGATGAAATATGAAAACGCTGCTCAAAGCGTGATTCATCGTTTTGTTGCCAATTGCCTTGGCTGTAAGTGAGGCCGAGATTGTTAGCTGTTAAGCCATCAATGGTTGGGTTGGTTAAGCTATTTAAAAATGCTTGATTGGTAAAATATATAAGCCCGTGAGGGTCTAAAATAACAATGGGTAAATCAAGCATGCCAACAAACTCAAATACAAACTCTTCGGTTTGCATATAATGGCGTTTATTTTTAGCAATTTTGTTTCTGAGCTTATTAAAATCAGTTTTTAGGCCGCTAATACGCCCGCCTTGATATTGCGCTAAATGCCAGCTGTTACTTTCATCATTCGCTAACGCATCTAATTGTAGGCCAAAGCGATCTATCACATCAGTAATGAGTCGGTAGCATTTAACTAAACCGCCTATCGCAAGCGCTGCTATTGGTAATAAAATGCTGGCGCTGGTAAACCAATCAACATCCCATGCAATGGCGAGCAAGCCGCACAGTAAGAGTAAGACTGCGGCAACTAAATAAATATACCGCTTAATACGTTGTTCAAATGAGAGCGCGTTTGGCATTAACTGTCTGCTTCTTTTAAATCGAGCTGATGCTTATCAATACGACGATATATGGCCGACTTACTGAGCCCTAAAAACTCGCCTGCGGCAATGACATTGCCATTAAATTCGGCCAGTGCTTTTTGAATCATTTGTTTTTCAAGCTCTTCCAGTGGCAATAAAGGTAATGATTTATCACCTGCTGTACTATGACTGACCTCACTGCTGGGTTGTTCTAAAATTAAATCATTGGCTGTAATGTTGTCGTTATCGCTCATGATCACGGCGCGTTCAATACAATGGCTAAGTTCGCGTACATTGCCCGGCCAACTGTATTGCGTGAGGGCAGTCATTGCGTGTGTCGTGAGTGTCATATTTGTGCGTTTATATTTTCTACCATGAGTTGTGAGTAGGTGGTTTGCCAGCTCAATAATATCTTCTACTCGTTCGCGCAGTGGTGGAATATGTAGCTCAATAGTGTTGAGCCTGAATAGTAAATCGCGGCGAAATTCTCCCTCTTCAATCGCTTTGGCAAGCTGTGCGTTAGTGGCAGCAATAATCCGTACATCGGCTATTTGCGTTTGGCTTGAGCCTAATACTTCAAACTCTTGGCTTTCTAGCACACGCAGCATTTTACTTTGCAGTTCAAGCGGCAGGGTGGCTATTTCATCTAAAAATAAGGTACCGCCGTTGGCTATTTCAAAGCGGCCTAGGCGGTCTTCTTTGGCATCGGTAAACGCGCCTTTTTTATGGCCGAATAACTCGCTTTCAAATAATGAGGGGGCAATAGCGCCAATATTTACGCTCACGTAACGTTGTTCACAACGGTTAGAATGCTGATGAATATACTGTGCTAATAAGCTTTTTCCGGTGCCATTTTCACCGGTGATTAAAATACTGGCATCGGTTTTTGCTGCGCGTTTAGCGCGTGTAAGTAGTTGCCGCATAGCGGGGGAATTGGCAATGTAATCGGCATTTTTAGTGGTGTTTAAGGCTTTTAAACAAGCATTGTCGTGGCTGGTTTTTTGCTGTTTGAGTTGCTGTTGTACTACCGCCGTTAAGCGCAAGTTGTTCCACGGTTTTTCTATAAAATCTAGCGCGCCTAATTGCATCGCTTTTACGGCAACATCAACACTGGCCCATGCGGTCATTACCACCACGGGTATTGTTGAGCCAAGCGACTGTAGTTGTTTTAAAAATCGCAGCCCTTCGTCGCCTGAGGTGGTGTCGAGTTTAAAATTCATATCTAGCAGTATCAGGCTAATAGTACTGCTATTAATTAGCCCCAGTGCCTGCTCTGGGCCTTGTGCTTCAATGCATTGATAGCCAATTTGATTTAACGCCACGATGGCGGCCATGCGCACATCGGCTTGGTCGTCGATAACTAAAATTGTGTCCATTTTGTTCTTCTTGTTTCAAGCAAAAGCAAATTGCTTTGCTTTTGCTTGGTGGGTAAACAATATTCGCTTAGTCGTTACGAAGCGCGGCCATAGGTTTGGCTTTAATTAACAGCAATAGTGGTCTAAAGCAGGCAAACATGGCAATAATCAAGGTAATTGTCCATGCTATTAATTGTAGTCGCACGTCCATAATTAACCACGATATTAGCTGTTCTTGTAGCATAAAGTAACCCGCCAATACGGTTGCTATGGCCAGAATAAAGCCAATGAGTACGGGAATAACAGCTTCTTTACTCATGAGTTTAAATAAGCGTATCTTTTTAGCGCCGAGCGCCATGCGAATACCAAACTCATAACGGCGCAGGCCTAAGTTATAGCTCAACACGCCAAAGATGCCTATTGCTGCTAATAATAGAGTAAATAATGCCAAGGTACTACATAGTGCAACGGTTAGGTGGCTCATATACAATAAATCATCGTACTCTTGTTGTAAGTCTCTAAATTGCCATAACGTTAGGTGACTATTGGCTTTTCTTAATAAACTTAAAACTTGCTTACTGGTAAGCTCAACACCTTGCTCTGTTTCAATAACAAACATATAGCTCCAAGGCTGTGCCGGCCACCACATATGCCGCCCAAATGATTCATCATAATATTTAGGATGGTTAAAATCCTCCGTTATGCCGACAATTTCAAACATTTTATCTTCAAGGCCTTTGTAGCTTTTACCGATAACATTTGTGTACTCTTGATCGGGTAATAGCCATTTAGCGACACTGATAGATACCAATAGCTCGTTAGTTTCACCGCGCATTGCTTGCTCACTAAAAGTACGCCCAGCGAGTATTTTTGTGCCCACTAAATCAAAGTAATCAGGCCCGACCCACTGGCTTGGAAAGAAGATTGAGCTTTTACCTTCAACATCGGTCAAGGTATTGGCATTTTGCCTTGCGGATACCGGGCTTTGCCCAATAGCAACATCTTTAATGCCCTCACTATTTTGTAATACTTTTTGATACTGCTTGATTTGCTCGTAGCGCTCAGCCAGTGTTGCATTGTTATTGGTTTGAAATAACTGTGCAAAGTACAGGTTTTGAGTGTCGCTACCCAGTGGGCGATTAATGGTGTCGAGTGCTTTGCTAACAATCATAATTGAAAAGCTAACTAATAAAGCGGCCACAAACATTTGTGTGCCAATTAGTATACGCACAGTACGCCCAGATACTTGCGACACGCCGCCTTTGCCACTGTTTTGCATTTGGTTATTTAAGGTTTTGTAGTTAACTAAACGTGCGGTAATCATCGAAAATATATATGCGAGAGCAATGCACATAACTACCGCAATCAGCACCAAATTAAGGTCAACAGCCAAGCTGTTTACTAATGGTAAACGTCCTTCTGCAAGTACTTTAAATAACCGAATACCCCAAATAGATAAAAACAAAGCAATACTGACCGATATGCTCATTAAAATGAGTGATTGCAGTAAAATGCTGCTAAATAAAGTTTTACGTTTTGCGCCGAGTACAGCTTGTAATGCTAAGGTTTTATGTTGTGCTAATGCGCGCGAGAAAAATAAGGTACTGACGTTCAGTACAGCGATGATCAATAGCCCTACTGCACCTGCAAGCATCATTAAACTAAGTTGATCATTATTACCAAGTTCAACTTCGCGATACGGTGTAACAACGGGCTTTACATCAGTTATACCGCCATTATTAAGCCACTGGGATTTAATCGTATCAATTTGAGCTTTTAAGTCGGTTTTTACTTGCTCGTTAGTGACGCTAGGTTTTAATACTGCAATCAGTTTTAAGTTTCTAAAGGTGTTGGTCCACGGGCTTTGCCAGTCATCATTATGGAAAAATCGACGGTCAGAACTGGTTGGATACCACACATCAACAGAGCCCGCTTTAATCATGTAGGGTGGGCTGAAATTAGCCGCTACAACCCCCGTTATTATATGCCCATCACCTTCAATCTCACTGGCTGTTTTTAAGGACTTACCAATTACATCAGGGTCACTATTAAAATGTTCTTTCCAGAACTTCTCTGAAATGACCGCGCTATTATCAGCTTCCTCTAAAGTTCCGCCCTTTTTAAAGCCATGTCCGAGTAAAAAAGGAGTATGTAGGAGCTCAAAATATTCACCACCCACATACAGCACATCCTTTTTTGGTTGGCCGTCTAAGTATAAAAAAACATTTTCAGCGGCATTCATCATAAAAGCTTGTTCAAAGCTTTGGTTGTTTTTAAGCCAGTGCACAATTGACTGGTAACTTTGAAAGCCAACCGCATCATAGTCGTCATAGGTTAGGCTTTGCTCAACCACCACCATGCGGGTTTCGTCAAACACATCAAGGGGTTTTAAAAAGTAACTATTAACCAGGCTTAGCACTACAAATAACGTTGCGAGAGTGAGCGCCAAGGTGGCAACAACGGCGGTAACAAACCCCGGTGCGTTCATCAGTGATGCCCACGCCAAGCGCAGTTGACTACGTGTTTTAGTTAAACGGCTCATGTTAAATTACCTCGGCAGTATTAGCGGGTACAGCGCTGGTATTTTCAGTGTGTGCATCTTGGCGCGCCTGCGAATACGAGATAATTTCGCCATCGAGTAATTTTAGCTGAGTTTTTGCACGTCCTGCGTAACGTAAATCATGGGTTACCATACAAATGGTGGTGCCTTTTTGGTTTAGCGCATCAAGTAAGTCCATCACTGCATCACCATTTTTAGAATCGAGGTTACCAGTTGGCTCATCGACCAATAAAATACTGGGTTTACCGGCAAGGGCGCGGGCAATGGCAATACGTTGTTGTTGCCCACCAGATAGCTGGTTTGGTTTATGCTGAGCACGATGCCCCATTTCAACTTCATCAAGCGCATGCTTTACCGCACTTTGAATATCGGCTTGGCTCATAGCTGGTTCTCGATAAGTAAGCGGAAGCGCCACGTTATCAAACACCGAGAGTTCATCTATTAAATTAAAAGACTGAAAAATAAAGCCAATGTGTAAATTACGTAGCTCTGCTTGTTGGTCCATATCAAGGGTTTTAGTATCGACGCTTTTAATTAAATATTGCCCTTCGGTAGGGCTGTCGAGTAAGCCAAGTAAAGACAGTAGCGTTGATTTACCACACCCTGATGGACCACTAATGCAGATGTAATCGCCTTGCGTTATAGCAAGGTCAATATTCTTTAAAGCGTAGGTTTCAACACTTTGGCTGCGGTAAACCTTGGCGATATTTTTTAATGAGATAAGCGTATTTGCGTTCATAAACTTTCCTGTTCTATTTTTATAGTTGCCAAATGCTGCCATTTAGAGAGATCTGAAATGATCAGCTGTTCACCCACTTTTGCGCCGCTTAAAAGTTGAATTTTGTTATCACTGAGTGTACCAAATTCAATTTTAGTTGGGTGGGCTAAATGAGTGGTCGGGTTGAGCTTAAAAAGCATGGCATTGCTATTTGCTTGTGCTTTTATGGGTAAATTAATGGTCAGAGCGTTCGGTATGATGTGACTTATTACATAGCCTTCAATACTTAAGTCGGGGCGAGCGTTAGCTGGCAGCGTACCTGTTAAATCAAGCTCAATCATTACACGGCCGTCACTGACGATAGGGTCAATACGAGTGACTTTAGCCAACACTTCGCTACTTTCACCTGCGCTAAATGTATTTACTTTAGCGGGCATATTTAACGCTATTTTTTCAGCTTCACTTTGTTGAATACTCAATTCAGCCTTAAGGGCTGTATCAGAGCCAACGACGGCAAGCCGTGTGCCCGGCGTGAGATTTTGACCAAGCTCTACATTAAGTGCTTGCAGCATGCCATCAATCCCTGCGGTTATTTGTAAATCATTAAAAGCTTGTTGTTGTACTTGGTAATTTAGTTCAAATTGGCTCAATAGTTCTTGCTGAATTTTGCTGCGTTCATGGTGCATATCGGCTAATTGGGTTAAGCGCTGTTTTTCAATATCTACACGTTGCTCTAGCTGTTTAACGGTTAATAAACTGCGTTTGTAATCAAGGCTAGAGACAATACCTTGCTCGATCAATTTACTTTCGGCCTCTGCACGCAGTTGGGCACTTTCAAGATCGCTTTTTAAAATAGTCAGGTTTGCTTGGCGCTCTAGCAGTTGACTTTTTTGATTGATTATTTGTTCGTTAACGCTGGCTTTTTGCCTCGCTAACTCTAACCGTGCGACTGATAAACGCTGCGCTTGAAGTGGATTTACGAGGCTTAAAATAACCGTGTCTTTACTAACTCGCGTGCCAGGGTAAACATGAATTGCTTCGACCATGGCGGTATCAGTATTGGTTAAGTAACGCTGGTGCTTTGATTTTAAGCGGCCAAACCCACGAATTTTTACCACAAAGTCAGCTTGGGTTACGCTGGTAATTTGCAGCTGACTGGCCGCTAATGAATGAGGAGCAAGCCACTGCTGTAAAGCAAAAGCAATTAATCCGCAGCCAATAATCAATAAACCAATAATGAGCTTTTTACGCGACGTTGGTTTATTACTTCGCGCTAAGGTGCTGTCTATATCCATGGTATGTGTTATTCGTTATCAAAAATAATTAACCAGATAAAGCCAGTTTTATGCCAAAGGTTAACTTATTGAAAATAAATAAATTAAATATTTATGGATGCATGGGTTTTCCCATCGATGGGAATATGAATTTAAAAATGGGAGTAAAGTGATTTTTAAATATTGATGTGGTCGCGGCCTTATTCAGCCCTCAAAATTAATCTTTCCAAAATGGCTGTTGTTTTGTTCTTTTTGGGCTTTTTGTTCATTTAATTTATTTGTCTTTTCAGGTACATAACGTTATTTTTTATTGCTGTCCTCGTATTTCCTTCTGCCTGTAAATCAATAAGTGATCAAAAATGAGTCAATTAATAAATAACCTTAGCTTTAGGGTTAAATTTGCTATTCCTGTGGTTGTTGCCCTAGTTATATTTTCTGTGTTGTCAGGGTATGTTCTTTATACATTTAAAGAGCAGGCACGTCTTAATAGCTTTATAAGTTTAGAAGTGCGCACTGTACTTGATGATCTAGAAGATGGTTATCGCGATCTATTCCAAGTAAAAACCGCTGGCTTAAGCATGGTGTTAGGCCAAGGTGATAAGCAAAACTATTTAATTCAGCAAGACGAGTATAGAAGCAATATAGCGCGTGTAGATGCTCGTCTTTCAAGTCCATTAAAGTTGGTTGATTCAGGTTACATCGATGCGATAAATGCACAGCGAATCGATAATATAAAAGCCGATGTAGTTATTTGGTCTCGTTATTATCAAGGGTTATTTAGTGATCATGCTTTAGCAGCAAGTTATTTAGCTGAACATAAACAAGATATGGAAACGGTGCTTGGCCGCATTCGCAAAAACGTTACTACCATGCGTGATGAAATAGACGCTAAACTTTCAAATTCACTCATTGAGATTGACGAGCAACAAACCTCGGCAAGTTATGCACTGCAATTTGGCATGTTATTAAGTTTTGTATTATCGATTGCTGCTACGTGGTTGTTATCAGGCGTTATTTTAGCGCCATTAAAGCAAATGCAACTCGCACTTGAAAACATAGCTTGCGGGCAAGGTGATTTAACCCAGCGTTTAAATATTGAATCGCAAGATGAAATGGGTTCATTAGCGCGTTCATTTAATACTTTTATAAGTAAAATTCATAACACGGTACTTGCAGTTGTTGGTTCGGCTGAGCAGGTACGCACTGAAACGGCAAACTTACGTACTATTACAGCCAGTGTGCTAAACGAAGCCAGTAATCAGCAAGTTGAAAGTGAGCAGGTGGCTGCGGCGGTTAATGAAATGAGTACCACCAGCGATAATGTTAGCCATAATGCTAACGATGCAGCTAGCGCTACAAGTAACGCAAATAACGATGCAAACGTGGCAAAAGCGACTATCGAAGAAACTATCTCGTTAATTAATCAACTTGTAACCGACATTTCAGCATCAAGTGATGTAATAAACACCCTAGAGCAAGATGTGATGAACATTGCCACTGTGCTTGATGTTATTCGCGGGATTGCCGATCAAACAAATTTACTCGCGTTAAATGCAGCCATTGAAGCCGCTAGAGCCGGTGAGCAAGGACGTGGTTTTGCTGTGGTTGCTGATGAAGTGCGCTCGTTAGCGAGTCGTACACAAGACAGCACTGGTGAAATTAATGCCATGATTGAAAAGCTTCAGCAAGGGACTAATCAGGCCGTTAGTGCAATGCAAGCGAGCACTAAAAGCGGGCAGCAAACTATTGAGCACTCTCGCGGGGCGGCGCAATCGGTGCAGCGCATTAATGATGCCGTCACCATCATTAATGATATGAACATGCAAATAGCTACAGCGGCGACGCAGCAAAGCCAAGTGAGTGAAGACGTGAATATCAATGTGCAGCGCATCGCTACATCAAGCGGTAATATGCTCGAAAAAGTAGATCATGCTGAACGTGCATGCCAAGCATTGGCGCAGCAGTGTCAACAGCTAGACAACTTAGTAAGCAACTTCAAAGTATAAGTAATGAAGGGGCTTGAGTATATGCTGCCCCTTAATCTGCTTAAATTAGCTAATCCCCGTTAAATAATAGATGACTATCAATGAGTTATTGCTCGTTCTTTTTGTGCATATTGTGCGTGGTTTTTATGCGCTAAATGTATTTTAAACAGATCAATGCAGCTTAACTTCTAAACATTTCGTTAATCTCACGTTAACACTATGCTCGAAGTTAGATGGCAGTGTGCAGTAGCTCATCTTAATGACAACAAAACTAAAATAATTGGTGTGGAGTAAAACAATGAAAGCAAGTAATACACAACTGGCGTTAGCTGTTGCAGCAGCGTTAGCAAGTACCTCTGTGTTGGCCGACAACGATACACAAAAACTACAGCAGCAATTGGATGAGCTACAAAAAGAAGTCGACTCAATGAAAGGCAATAAAGCATTTGACCTTGAGTTTGGTGGCCGCGTTCAGCTTGATTACAATTACTTTAATGGTGCATATAACGCAAATAATGACGGTGATGCTGGCAGTGATTTTTTCCCGCGCCGTATTCGTACGTACGTGGAAAGTGAGCACGGTAATTGGGATCACAAATTATTGCTTGAGTTTGGCGAGGGCACAGCTGAAATCGTGATGGCGCGTGTGCGTTATGCATTCGATAACGGCCTAAAAGTGAAGGTGGGTAAAATCCGTGAAGATATGTCGCTTAATGCGTTAACGAGTTCTAAGCATATCAACACGATTGAGCGTAGTACCTTAGCAAATACTTTCTCACCGTTTTTCCGTTGGGGTGTATCGGCTTATCAATATTTTAAAGACAGTGGCGTGCGTTATGCCGTTGGTGTGTATAAAAACGATGCATTTGGTGCATCAGGCCATGATGAAGATGATAACTTAACACTTGCCGCAACAGGGCGTTTAACGTGGTCGAGCGCGTCGCCGGGCGATGTTATTCACCTAGGTGCGTGGCATTCATATCGTGATATGGGTGGTAATGAATTAGGGGCGCGTTTTGCCCGTGGTGAAATTCGCGAAACCAATGTGCGCTTGGTGGATTACGCTGTTGGTGGTGATGCTGTCGCATTAGATAGTTTATCGCAAACAGGTCTTGAGTTTGCTTTTCAAGCTGACTCACTCACTCTTGAGGCGGAATACGCCAGTCGTTCACTTGATGCCGTAAATAGCGCCGACGCCCTTGATGGTGAGCGCTTTGATGGTTTTCATGTATCAGCCAGTTACTTTTTAGGGGGCGAGCAGCGCCAGTACAAAGCGGGTTCTGCGTTATTTGTACAGCCTAAAGGCGTTAAAGACGCATGGGAACTTGTTGCTCGTGTATCGCAAATGGACGCAACAAGCAGTACGCAAGGCACTGAAGTAACAACTTACACATTAGGCACTTCTTACTACATTAGCAGCGACATTAAATTTATGGGTAACCTTATTTACAGCGATGTAGAAGGCCCAGGAACAATCGCGCTTGTAGGTGATGAAGATTCGGGTATGGGCTTTAGCGCACGTATGCAGTACTTATTTTAAGAGGTAGCGGAACATGAATTTATTCAAATCATTTAAATCAGTTAAAACGACGGTGCTTGCAGCATCGCTCATATTAAGCAGTCCATTTGCACTGGCCGATATTCACTTTTTAGTACCCGGTGGTCCTGGCGGCGGTTGGGATACAACAGCACGTGGTGTAGGCGAAGGCTTAGTAAAAGCAGGTATTGAAGATAATGCCTCTTTTCAAAATATGTCGGGTGGCGGTGGTGGCCGTGCAATCGCATATTTGATTGAGTCAGGGACTAAAAAGGGCGATATTTTAATGGTTAACTCAACACCTATCGTGTTGCGTGCATTAACGGGTAAAATTCCGTATAGCTATCGCGATCTAACGCCTGTTGCCAGCATGATCGCCGATTATGGTGCATTTGTTGTACGTAATGATTCGCCATTTAAAACGTGGCAAGATGTGATCGCCTCAATGAAAAAAGACCCAAGCTCGGTAAAAGTAGCCGGTGGTTCGGCGCGTGGCAGCATGGATCACTTAGTTGCAGCGCAAGCGGTTAAAGCCGCAGGCCTTGATGGGCGCAGGTTACGTTATATTCCTTATGATGCAGGCGGTAAAGCAAAAGCTGGTTTACTATCTGGCGAAGTTAACTTGCTTTCAACGGGTCTAAGCGAAGCGTTAGAAGTGGCTAATGGCGGTCAAGCACGTATTTTAGCTGTGACCTCAGGGGATGCACTACCTGATTACCCTGAAATCCCAACACTTAAATCACTAGGTTATGACATGGAATTTGTGAATTGGCGTGGCTTTTTTGCAGCTCCCGATTTACCAGCCGACAAACTGGCAGAATACACTGAAAAATTACGTAAGCTACAAACAACACCTGAGTGGGAAGTGGTCCGTGCGCGTAATGGTTGGTTAAACCTGTTTCAAGAAAAAGATCAATTCATTAAGTCACTCGAAGCACAAGAAGCACAGCTCAAAGTCGTGATGGAAGAGCTTGGTTTTATTCGCACATTACGTTAATCGAGGCGCCAATGTTGAACCGCGAATTACTAGGGCCAAGTTTATTCTTGGCGCTATTTACCCTATACGCCATTATTGCATGGCAAATTCCGTTACTCCCATTTGAAGAGTATGAAACAGTGACCTCAGCCACCTTACCTAAGGTGTATGCGGCATTTGGTATTATTGTGTGTTTACTGTCGATAGCAGCAACCTTGCTAAAGCCAAAAGAGCAACCAAGTGATGAGCAGCAAACACTTGAAAAATCGAATGTACTGCGCACAGTGGCATTGCTAATTTTAATGGTGTTATACAGCGCTATGCTAGAGCCAATTGGTTTTTTACTCTCAACCAGTGCATTTTTGTTAATAGGCTTTTTTGTGATGGGCGAGCGCCGTAAAGCAGTTTTATTACTGGCCTCAATTCCTGTTGCTGTGGTGTTTTGGTTTTTAATGACCCAAGTGCTGGGCATTTATTTGGTTCCTGGCAACCTGTGGAGTTAAGTTATGTTTGATGGAATTATGCTGGGCTTGTCGACCGTACTCGACTGGAACAACTTACTTTATGTGATCATAGGGTGTTTTGTTGGTACTTTTATCGGCATGTTGCCGGGCTTGGGCCCTATTACCGCTATTGCATTGATGATCCCCATTACTTACAGCATTGGTGCTGATTCGGGTATGATTTTAATGGCTGGTGTGTATTACGGCGCAATATTTGGCGGTTCAACCTCGTCTATTTTAATAAATGCACCAGGGGTTGCTGGGACCGTAGCGTCTTCCTTTGATGGCTACCCACTTGCAAAGCAAGGCCACGCTGGTAAAGCATTGGCAATTGCTGCCTATTCCTCCTTTATTGGTGGCACAATTGGCGCAATATTATTAATGGTGGCCGCGCCGCTGTTGGCAAAAGTGTCGCTGAGCTTTCAATCTCCCGATTATGTCGTGCTGATGTTTTTAGGTTTAACAGCAATCGCAGCATTTTCAAATAAAGGGCAATTTTTAAAAGCCATGATGATGACCGTATTTGGTCTTATGTTGGCAACAGTCGGTATTGATCCGTCCTCAGGTACTGAGCGTTTTACTTTAGGCCAAGCTGATTTACTTGATGGTATTAGTTTTTTATTGGTGGCTATGGCAACTTTTGCTCTGGCTGAAGCACTTATTAATGTTACACGTCCGGAGAAAAAAGACGTTAAGGGCATTAATGATTCAGACACACCACAAATAGGCTCCACCAAATTAACTAAAGAAGAAATTAAAGATATAGCCCCTGTTATTGGTCGCTCGTCTATTCTTGGTTTTATTGTAGGTGTATTACCGGGCGCAGGAGCAACGATTGCCAGCTTTATGGCTTATGCAACTGAGCGAAACTTAGCGCCTAAAGGCCTAAAAGAGAAATTTGGTAAAGGGTCATTGCGCGGTTTAGCAGCGCCAGAGTCTGCCAATAATGCAGCATGTACGGGATCATTTGTACCATTACTGACATTAGGCATCCCAGGTTCAGGTACAACTGCGATTATGCTCGGTGCATTAATTGCCTACGGTATTCAACCGGGCCCTATGTTAATGCAAGAAAACCCTAGCGTGTTTTGGGCGGTGATTGTAAGCATGTACTTTGGCAATATTGTGCTACTTATTTTGAACTTGCCGTTAATCCCGTATTTTGCAAAGGTACTGGCAATGCCAAAGTCTGTTTTGACTGTGATGATTTTGTTCTTTAGCTTAATTGGCGTGTATCTCGTCTCCTTTAATACTTTTGATTTATTTATGATGGTGGGCTTTGCTATTGTCGCTTTAGTCTTGCGGTTACTGGCTTTCCCAATGGCACCATTACTACTAGGCTTTATTTTAGGTGACATGATTGAGCGTAATTTCCGCCGCTCTATGATGATTTCTGACGGCTCGTTAAGCTTTTTGTGGGAGCGCCCGCTGACATTGAGTATTTTTGTTATTTCAATATTAGTGTTGTTATTCCCATTAAAAGACTTTATAACCCAGCGTCGTGCAGATAAAGCCGCGCTTAAAGTAAAATCAGAGCATGCATCGTGAGGTAGGCTGAGGTAATGATGAAATACACCAAAAAACTAAATCCATTGCAAAGCATGGTTAAAAAGCCCAAGCGCTTAGAAACGCGATTAATTATTTGGGTAACCGGGTTATGCGTACTTCAAGCATTGATGTTTGGTGGATTGGTGTATCAGATTACCGCGCAAAGCTTAAACGACCACATAGGTGATAAAGCCCTTGCGGTGGCGACCAGTATTGCTGCGAGCAACAATGTTGTTCAAGCATTAAATAATCCGCAAAAATTAACCGCTATCAATCAAGAGATCGAAAATCTGCGCCAGCTCACTGGCGCAGATTTTATTGTTATAGGCGATAAAAATGCCCATCGAGTTGTTCACCCAGATAGCAATAAACTCGGTAAGCGCATGGTTGGTGGTGATAGCCAAGCGGCCTTGCAGGGAGAGCGTTATATCTCCATTGCTAAAGGGAGTTTGGGAGAGTCAATTCGTGGCAAGGTGCCTGTGTATGATGCGCAGGGGGATATTATCGGGTTGGTGTCGGTTGGTTTCTTGGTGCAATCGATTGAACCTTTGATTCAAGAACGCATTGTAGAGGTGATGATTTGGGGAGTTTTACTGGTTATTTTGAGCATTATAGCGGCGGTGCTTATTGGGCGGCGCGTTAGAAATGCCATATTTGGTTTACAACCTGACGAAATTGCGCGGTTATTCTCAGAGCAAGATGCCATTTTAAACACCATGCGCAGCGGTGTCATAGCTCTAGACCCCGATGGTCGAGTGCGCAAATTAACCCAAAGAGCTTGCGAGATTTTAGACAAACCTACCGCCTGTATAAATCAAGATTTAATGCTAAGTGACTTACTCCCTGAGCATGCTGAGTTCTTGCTGCGTAATCAACGTCGTAAAATGGTTGGTTTTGAACTGTTTGCAGCGGATAAACGCTTAGTATTGTCGCGGTTTTCATTGCAAGTACAAGGTCAGGCAGATGGCATATTATTAACATTGCGTCCTGCCGATGAGCTGGAGTATTTAAGTCAGCAATTGACTAAGGTACAAGCGTTTGCAGAGCTTTTACGTGTACAAACACACGACTATTCAAACAAATTAAATTTAATTGGCGCACTGATCCAAATGGGAAAGAGCGATGAGGCAATTGAGCTGATCGGCCAAGAAAGTCAAGGCTCGCAAGCACAAATACACCATTTGTTAGAGCATATTCAAGACCCCGTGCTCGCAGGTTTGTTGGTGGGTAAATACCACAAAGCGCGCGAACTCAATGTTACGTTGGAATTAAACCCAGATAGTCTACTCGGTGCAATAGCCCGTACCGAGATGCTCGAACGAGTGGTATCAATACTGGGTAATTTGATCGATAACGCCATTGATGCGGCAATTAGAGCAAGTAACGAACGCACACCGTATGTAAGAGTGACCGTTGATGAAACCAGTAAAACGCTGTTATTCGATGTAGAAGACAGTGGTTTTGGTGTTGGCGATGATCACGAAGTGATATTTACGCCACAATACAGCTCTAAAGCCGGGGCAGAACACGGTATTGGTTTATATTTAGTAAAGACCAATTTGGACTCCTGTGGAGGGAGTTTAGAAATTGGTGAATCAGATTTAAAAGGCGCACGACTAAGCGTTTATATTCCTAAATAACGTAATTTAGGGTAACAAGCCGTGGTAAAGCAAATAATAATAAAACGAAATGCGGCACATTAGCAATGCTAAAAATGAGTAATAAACAATGACATATTCAGTAGTTATCATCGAAGATGAAATAGAAGTCGCACAACTTTTGGCGCAATACTTATTGCTACCAAATGGTGTGGCGGGTAATCAAGCTGCAAGGCAAAGCCAGCGTCAAGGCCAGTATCAGGTTGTGGGTATTGCTGCAAACCTAAGCACGGCAACGGCCTTGTTGCATGCGATAGAGCCAGACCTTATTCTACTCGATATTCATTTACCAGATGGCAATGGCCTTGAGTTATTAAGTGACTTACGCCGACGTGCAATAAAAAGTGATGTTATGTTGCTTACTGCAGCCAAAGAAGTCGAAACTCTTGAAAAGGCCATGCAGCTTGGTGCCTGTGACTTTTTAGTTAAGCCGCTGATGCTCAATCGCCTTGATCAAGCATTGGCGCGTTTTGAAGCGCGTCAACGTTGCTTATCAGACGCAGACGAAGTCACGCAATCTATGGTGGATACGTTATTTGGCTCAAATGAGCAAAGTAAAGCGGTGGTAAGGCTCCCTAAAGGGGTTGATCAGCTTACGCTGAAAAAGATTATGGATGCATTTAAAAATAATCAAAAAACACCATTTACTGCCCAGCAAATGGGCGATTTAGTGGGAGTGAGTCGCTCTACAGCAAGGCGTTATCTTGAATATTTACTAGAGGCTGAACAAGTCAGCGCCGACCAAAGCTATGGCAGTATTGGTCGGCCTGAACGTTGCTATAAAATGGGTTAGTGATGTGGCAAAGCGGCTTAGGTTAATCTCTGGCGCTTTGCTTGCTGGACGTTGTATACGAGAAGGTAAACGTGGGTATATTGAAAGCACACATTTACCTTTACTAGAAAGAGTCAATATTTCCCCAGAAAACTGGTTAAAATTGACCACGCAATTTACGCGCGTATTTCATGGCGTAGTAGGCAGGGCATCTTCATAAGAAAGTTACTGTGAAAATCTACACAGAAAACGGCGAGCAAATATAGGTAACTGCGAAAAGTTGCTGGCATAAAGTTAAAAGTCCCCAGTAAAAAGTTAAAACTGCAACTATGCAGTCATTTTCATGCGTGTAATTTAAGCTTAAGAGTACAAATAACTCATTTAATGGGTGAAATGAAAGTAACGCAGCAGTAAAAGATAAACTCATAACCTAAAAAGTAAATTTAAAGGAGCAGCTGTGTTGGTGCTATTAAAGTGGCTGTCTAGTTTATAGTTTACTGGCGAAGACCTTCGTGCACGTTTTATTGAAAAGTAATCTATCGCTAAGCTGTTTAAACGAATAAAAATAGTTGGCTTTTTCTTGTGAATTTAACATTGCAGTATGGTTACAATATGGTTACAGTATGGTTGTTTAGTGTAATATTTGAGCTGTATAATATACGCCGTTTTGGGGGGGGGTTATAACCCCCCCCCCCCAAAAAAAAAGGTGCTGTTCAATACGCTTTTTTTTGATTTATGCCTATCTTCTTAGGGAAGTGTTTTTAATAAATGGGCAAATAAGGAAATTAAATATGTTAAAAAAAATATTCATGATCTTGCTTTTCTTTTCTCAATCAGTGTTTGCTGGAGATAAAATAGCAACGACTTGTCATGGTTGTAATTCCAATGATATGAAGATACGAGCTGGAAATGTAGGCTGGGGTGAGCACGGACAAACAATAAATGTATTAGATTTTACACAATCAAAAATTGAAACTTATGAAAACTACACAGAATGGGATCAAGAGCACGGGTATGTGAGTCATCGTGAAATTATTAGAGTTAAAACCTCGGAAACGGATAAAAAAATATTTCAAGAAGTTAGTGATGCCCTTAATGAATTAGGAAATAATACATCTTCAAGCATAGCCCCCCCAGATGTCATTAATAACGTCTGGGATTTGCCAAATTATTCTAGAAATAAAAATAATTTAACAGACTATATTAAAGATCAACTTTGGGTTAGTTCAATAACAATCGAAGCAGTAAAAGATAAAGCTAGAAAATTAGGTTTTCTATCTGGTGAGTTAAACAAATATTGGTTACCTACTGCTAATGGAGGAAAGGTACTTTTTTCTATGAAGATAGATGGGGGAATAATTATTATAGAACTTCTGGAAGCAAGAGATAGTGACAATAATACCGTACCATTTAAAGTAAGTGATATTGGAACATACAAATTTAACAACCATAGTAATATTGGGGCTGCATCTGGTGCATTTTCAAGATTTGGGTTTTCTACAAGTATTAGAGTTGGCGCAGTAACAATTATAGACTGCGACAGTAGTGGGAAGTGCAGGCAAGTACCACCACCTAAATCAACAGATTAAAAAACAAAGGTGAAAAGGTGACACCCATTCTAAAGTTTGTATTTTTTATATTTTTCACTAACTTTTAATTAGTGTAAAATATAATCAGGGTGTCACATGGCAATTGCAAGAAAGCGTCAAGTAAGTTTGGTTGATACAAAGTATTATCACTGTATTTCACGTTGCGTTCGTCGTGCTTTCTTGTGCGGTGAAGACCGTTTTACAGGGAAGTCATTTGAGCATCGCAGAGGGTGGGTTGAAGACAAACTGCTCAGTCTAGCCAAGGTATTTTGTATTGACGTTTGCGCTTATGCGGTAATGAGTAACCACACGCATTTAGTGCTGTATGTTGATGATAAAAAAGCAGAGCGCCTTAATGATAAAGCCATTATTATCCGTTGGCATAAACTCTGTAAGGGCACCGTGCTCACCAATAAATACATTCAGGGTGAAAAAATTAGCGACGCCGAGCGGTTCTTTTTAGATAAAACCATTACCGAATACCGCGAGCGCTTAACCAGTATTAGTTGGTTTATGCGACAGTTAAACGAAGATATCGCCCGCAAAGCCAATAAAGAAGACGGGTGTACAGGCCGATTCTGGGAGGGAAGATTCAAATCACACGCATTATTAGATGAAGCCGCCATAGCTGCATGCATGGCCTATGTCGATTTAAACCCAATTAGAGCCAAAATGGCGAATACCCCAGAAGAGTCAGCCCACACCAGTGTACAAAAACGCATTGAAAGTGCAAAGGACGGCAAACAACCCAAACAACTCCTGCGCTTTGCAGGGATGCCCAGGCAGCACATGCCCAAAGGATTACCGTTTGAGCTAAAGTCTTACTTAGAATTAGTAGAGCTCACAGGGCGATGCTTGCGTGAAGACAAACGCGGCCACATTGAAGAGGCGAACTTACCACTTTTAGCGCGCATCAATATCTCCCCTGAAAACTGGTTAAAACTCACCACACACTTTACCCGCGTATTTCATGGCGCAGTGGGTAGACCGTCATCACACGCAGGTTACTGCGAAAATTTAAACAGAAAACGACGCAGCAACCTCAGCAACTGCGAAAAACTACTGGCGTAGTGTTAACACTCATTTAAAACTAAAATTGCTCTTCAAGGGAAAAGCGTATGTGCCCGCAATGTAGACTCCTGCATTTTTGAATTTAGCCAAATTCAGTGAAACCGTGTTTAGATCGTGATTATGTCGAAAATGTTCACTTACTGATGACTTCAAGCGATGTGTTTGTTGTTTTGCTTCCAATGAATGATTGCGATGGGTGTTAACTTAAGTTTTCAAGGTGCGCATAAAGTTTTTGCTAATGCCGATGGTGTGGATGGAACTGGAAATAATGCACCCATATCAAGGCATACAATAAGTTCTTCTCGTACTGCAAGAGATAGCTTACGTGTGATATCTTCTCAAGCACGTTTACTAAGAACACCAGCTGAAATTACTAGTTATAACCGCAATTGGCTAAAACATTCTGCGTATAGGTTTGAATGGTCAGTTTCTAGTGCTTCAAGGAAATAGAATGTCAAAAAATAAAATGTTAGCTCTATTATGTTTAATAGTTAATTCACAGGTGTGCTTTTCAAGTTCGATTGAAAAGCCAGCTAGACCCATTTCAGCTGAAATATATACAATTTGCGATTTGGTATATTGTAATACGGGTGTTGTTTTAAAAAATAATACCGCATTTGAAATTAAGGTAATTTCAAATTACTTTGACGAAACTCATTTTACTGAGCATGCTTTTAATTTTTATAAGGCGAAAGATGTATATGCAACGAATAATCCGTTTGACAATCCATTACTGTTTCAAAATGTGGAGTTTACAAAACTCAAAGAAGACGCAATATTTAAACCTTTAGAAGTCAAAATTTACACTACGCTAATAAAAAGAGATAGATTGAATTTTGAAAAAGGTACTGAATATGTTGTTTATGCTGCTGATATGTATACTCGCTACATCATTAATGGAAACCAATCAACAATAAGGTCATTACATAGTAAGTTTGGAATAGTTGATGATTTACTTACCTTGCCTGATGATTAAACTAAGTGCTATTTATAGGGACGGGCCTTGCATTTTGCAGACCTGCCTCATTCTAAAGAATTAAGGAAAAGAAAAAACAAAGATGACACCCATTCTAAAGTTTGCTTTCGGTGAATAATTAAGATGGGTGTCAACTTAAATTCGGGTCTAGGTAAAAATTCAAATAGCTTTGTGGATAGTTATAAAGATGCGAAATCAAGAATTGACTAAAATTTTATTTATACCAATATTAATTGCTATTTTTTTAGCTTTTTTCTTTATTGAATCTTATAAAGAAAAAGAAAAGTGCAGGTTAACGTTGGCTAATTTAAACTCATTTTTTGAGCTTAGTAACTCTCCAGTAAAAAAAGGTGCAAATATTATAAGTGATGGTTCTTACTTTGTATTTAAGACAGCTGGTGGAAATTCATTAATGTATTATTTACTTGTTGAAAAGAAAAATCGCTTTGAGTTGCATGAGTTCTTTCAGTTTGGAGGGTGGAAGTCTCAAAATTTAGAGGTTGGAGAAGGTCGATTGATTTTTGATAAGTTAAGAGCTCTATCTACTGAACCAGCTAGTGAGTCTAAACTATTTCATAGCTCTTGTGCTGTAACTGAGTATAGAGATGAAAACTCTAAGGTATTGAAATATACAAATGAATCACATCCTGTCTCAGTAAAGATAATTAATGAAATCTTTAGTAAAAGAGAGAGCGTCTTTAATCAGGAAGAGCACCTTTTCCGGATGAAAGATAGTCAAATTAACTATCTGAATAAGGATGTTTTCGCCGAGCTAGGAGAACGGTGAAAACAGAAATGAGGTGAATAGAGAAACAAAGATGACACCCATCCTAAAGTTTGCTTTCGGTGAATAATTAAGATGGGTGTCAACTTAAATTACTTATAAATATGACATTCTGAAATATTTGCTAATGTAGTAAGTGCGACCAAACTCATTATCGAGGGAATTCAGAATGTCTTACGAACATCTTAACAGTTTCGAACGAAAAGCTATCTACTATTGAAAAAACAAAGATGACACCCATCCTAAAGTTTGCTTTCGGTGAATAATTAAGATGGGTGTCAACTTAAATTCGGGTCTAGGTAAAAATTCAAATAGCTTTGTAAACAAAGATGACACCCATTCTAAAGTTTGCTTTCGGTGAATAATTAAGATGGGTGTCAACTTAAATTCAGATATCAATGACTACAACTTATTTAAATGGTAGTTCAGTGAGTGGTCTTATACACGAGATTTCACATTCATTTGGCGGGGAGCATCCGAATGGAGGTTACCATTTTAATAAAAAGGATATTAGTATTCGTGCTAATAATGCTCGGTATCGCCCTTTTTATACAGACACTCAGGCGTTAGACAGTCAAAGGTTAGATAGAGCTGCTCTATATAAAAATGTTTATACACTTGATTTTGTGCTTCAAAATAAGAGGTTATAAGTGATTGATAAATTAATACTGTTGGGGGGGGCTATTTTATCATCTCACACTATGTCCAGCATGGCTGCTGAACATAGTGTTGATTTGTATAATAAGGTCTATATTGATGTGACTTGTTCAGTGGTTAAAGGCATTGCTACTTTAAAGTTTCACAATATGACTGGCACCTATGTAAATATAGAAGGTGCAAATGACAAGTTCGGTATTTGGGAGTCGGATGCCATTAAAGTTGTTCAAAAGAAATCATATTCAGAGCATTACACACGTTGGGAATATGCTAGAAAGAACAAGTTTTCTAGTTATGAAGATAATGACCCTATATCGAGTTTAGTCCTTGCTCCATATTCAAAGCGAGAGTTTGATATTTTTTATGATAAAGAATTTGAATTAAAATCAGGCGACGAATACGTGTTATACCTAACATTTTCTGCTTATATAAATAGTTATCCGCTCGACTTTAAAGTCTTTAGGTCCAACAGGCTTTTGACCTCAAGCGATAATTGCTACTGATAGAATTAAAATGAGGTGAAGAAAAGTGAATAGGGTCAGGTCTTGATTGCTGATGCTAGTGGTAAGCTTGAGCAAACCATGAACTCTGATGTGTTTGGTGCACGCCGTGATGCCAAAACATGGGCGGGCGTATTTACGACCCTATTCTTGGGCGCTTCTTACAAGCAGAACCCATGGTGCAAGGGGGAAACAAAGATGACACCCATCCTAAAGTTTGCTTTCGGTGAATAATTAAGATGGGTGTCAACTTAAATTATTACAAAGATCCAACTTCTGCGGATTACAAACGAATTGCGTATAACTATGGTTATAATGCGAGTATGGACATGGATGCGGAGGCATTTGCTTCAGTTGCTGAGAGTCTTTCTAAAGATCTAGAAGGTATGGTTTCTAAAATGAATTCTATGGGAAGAGATGACTTCTATCATTATAAGACTGGAGGTAGTGACTTTGCTGAGGCTGGCTCTACTCAAATCGGGTTTTCTAACAATTACTTTAAGAGTAACCTTCGATATGGTGATGTTCCTCAAACTACAATTATTCATGAAGTATCACATTTACCAAGTTTTGATTATGGTCATGTGCATAATGGAGATACCAGTTTTGGCTCAAGGATTAAGGATATAAAGGTTCTTAATTCTGTAGCACATAGATCGTTTTCACCGAGAGAAAGAGTGTCTGCTATTTCTCATTTGAGGCACAACCCTTATGTTTTAGAACATAGTATGATGGGGAAAAATTATGTTGATTAAAAAACTAGCTATTGTAACTTTGATGATATTCACATGTTTATCTTGTGCTAAAAGTAGGGCAGTCGATGTTAAAGTCAATTTAAGCTGTAACTTTGAAAATGAAGAATTTAATTTATTAGTAGGCTACAGTAATAACAATTTAAAAGATTCAAGAAAAATAAGATTCAATACTGATTTCAGTGGGTTAGCTTTATTTAAATACGATGAATATAAGCAAGCCATTAACACTGGTAATAGCTTGCTTATATTCATGAAAATTTTTTTAAAACATCATGAAAAAATAACTCCTTTCGAAGTTGAAATTAAAGCCGGTGAAATCTTCATTATTGATATCCCAATAGAGAAAATTTATAAATTAACCATTTCAGAAGAGGAGTATATAGTTTCGCTTATGGAAGTTGTGAAAATAAATAGTGAGTACAGAAAGTTTTCAAGTAACAGCCTGGTTATATCTAAATATGGATGTTTTGAAGCATAGATTAAGCTTTTAGAAATAGGAAAAAGAGTGAATAGGGTCAGATCACTTGCTTCATAATACTTTATCATGATTGTTCAGGTACTGGGATATGAGTGGTGTTGTGAAGCGGGTCTTGCATTTTGCCTTTTACAAAATATCAGGAACAGGTCTTACATTTTATTGACCTGTCTCCTTCTAAAAAAATTAAGGAAAATAATGAAAAAACTATTAATTTTATCGTGTTTTTATTTTTAAGTGACACAGTATTTGCTTGTAACCGGGCGTCAGGAAAATCGATTGTAAACATTCGTGTAAGGCCAGTTGTCGATTACGTACTATAGTATATTTGTCGCTTGAAGGAGCGACAAATAGAAACACCCGAATTCAGGTTCCAAGTGCACCAAACCTTAAATCACTAATTAATAAAGACTTCTTCAGCTGTCTGATAATTTAGTATTTTCCTTGGGCGAGTATTAATTTTCATTACAACCTCTTGGAGTTGTTCATTAGTTATAGTTGAAAAATCAGTTTTCTTTGGGAAATAACGCCTGATCAGACCGTTTGTATGTTCATTTGTTCCTCGTTGCCACGAACAATAAGGATCAGCAAAATAAATAATAAAA
>NZ_LHPH01000082.1:0-677 GCF_001298125.1 Pseudoalteromonas porphyrae
AGATTATGTGAATCACAATGGGGGCAATGAGATATTGATTCTTCATGGTCGGCAATGGCTTGACCTACTTGGTTAGTGGCAATATTTGATTCAACTTCGTGGCGAAGCTTTTTAAGTTGAGCGTAATTTAAGTTGGTAATGTGATGTAGTATATTTTGAAACTGCTTGGAAGCCATGTTGCACCTACCGTTATTAGGTTTCAGTATATTAAATATAGTTCACCAACACTGAAATACAACATAGCCATAAATATACAGTCTAGTTGTTTTGCTCCCATATTCAAGAAAAAGAGCGTCGAGCGTATTTTCTTTTTCTGATTATATTTAGTACCAAGAAATAATTATAGCTAGCAATGGGTTAAGTTATTTGTTAAAAAAGACTTATTAGATACATGAGCGTGACTTCGGCAGAAATATGCGCGACGCGCGCACTATAAAATTGTTGAACTAAGCCGCTACGCGGAGATCCTATTCTTATCATTTGAGCCACACTTACCTTGGGGTTATCCCATATTTGGAGGTAAGTAATGAATACACTCATTGAACAAGTCAAAACTGAAATAGCCTATCTTGGTTATTCACAAAGTACCTGTAAAAGTTACTGCGAGCATTTACTTAAACTCAGCCATTATTTTAATAAACCACTCGATTTAATTACTGATGATGAGCTGAATATCT
>NZ_LHPH01000083.1:0-677 GCF_001298125.1 Pseudoalteromonas porphyrae
CTGACTCTGTGTGAGGTTCATGAGGTCGGGCCTCCTGCCCCCGAGGGCTTTTAGAAAAGCAACACTCACATCGTCGCCGGGAAGGTGCATGCCTGTTAAAATCCATGGCGCTAGGTTGGCGTGGTTTCATGCGTTGGTATCGTTGTCTGGCCACATGCCTTCAGCCGGTCGAAGCTACCCGTCCTCCTTCAGGTTGAGGTTCGAGCGTATGGGAGTGTCGAGCCGGTGCTGGGAGGAAAAATGTTGATTATAGCCCCATTCAAGGTGCCGAATTGCTACGAAGTCAACAAGTATTGGTGAGTGTGTTGTTTTTGATACGAGCAATCTTTAAGGATATGCATGAATATCAGCATCTTATGCCACTCACTCAGTCACTGCTCAGAAAGGTCCTAATAACCATTCTGATTCGTCGTTTCGCTGACGGCATGCCGAGGGAGGTGCGCGCGTGAAGCTGCTGGTACTGGATGCCGGCCACTGCCTGAGCCTGGCCCTGGCCCGGGAGGCCAACCGCCGCTCGGATACCGAGCTCACCATCGAGGAGGGCCTGGAGCTGGATCCCGCCTGGCTGGCGGAGGTGGCGCCGGATGCTCTGGTGATTCCGCCGCTGTCGCGGCCGATCGTCGCCGCGCCGGCGGAGGTGACGGCCCACGCCGAGGCGGTGGAGCGTTGCCTGGAGG
>NZ_LHPH01000084.1:0-666 GCF_001298125.1 Pseudoalteromonas porphyrae
TCCCTGCATTGCTCAGCGTTTATTATCTATTCATTAAACCTAATGTTTAACCGTTAAGCAAGGATATTTTTCTCACGCACAGCCGCGACTAGCCTGAACAGTTAAGCAGGTTAACTCATTGATTTGATGCAGCAAGCAAGGCTGCTAACTCGTTCGCGCTATTTTATTTGTCGCCATATCTAAATTCATCACACCAATAAATCGTAAGATACCCGCCTTGCATGACTGGCAAGGCCAATGCGGTATTAATCGTTCTTGCTCTGCCTTCGGCTTCACCGCTTTGAATGGGGTTATTGATGCTTGAGCCTTTATTAACCCTAACTTTCGCTTGCGACACGCATTAGCTAAAAAGCCATAGTGGCGAATGCGCATAAACCCTTTCGGCAATACATGTTGTAAATAACGCCGTAAAAATTCATCACAACTCAGTGTCATGACTTTATCGCGGTTGTTATCTGCATAGTCGCGATATTTAAAGCTCACTGACTGCTCATTCGCTGACACTAATCGCGATTCTGACATCACGCCTTTTCGGGTATAACGCGCAAGGTAACTCACTAGCTTTTCACTGTACGTTAAACAAGCTTTGCTATACACGCACCACTTTGTTGGCGTGTTTATCTTCGCGAATGAACTATCGCATTCATTGAGCGCCGCCAGCATTTT
>NZ_LHPH01000085.1:0-651 GCF_001298125.1 Pseudoalteromonas porphyrae
TACGCTTAGTCACTTAACCATACAACCCAAACGGGTCTTGCTTGGTCTTTGTTACTTATGCTGCCTTGCTATCAATTTTTGCTTGGTTACATAACACGTTATGCGCCCAGCGACAAAAATATCAGCGGCGTTGCTTAAGTATCAAATACACGTCGCAATACTAAATCGTTAGATCCAGTCATACGTTAGTGACAGTTTAACTTCGCCAGAAGTTAATATTGAATACTAAAGTAGATACCAATCAATCATTTCAAAGAAACAATTAAATGGCACTGAATGATACTGCTATCATTCTTTTTTACTTTTGAAAACTCTGTATAAATAACAAATGTTATTCATACGAATTTTATTATCAGCTTTTCCAAATTTTTAAAGAGCATATTAATTAGTAAACTCAATGAGCAAACTAACTAACAATCATCTGTGTGGACACTACGAACAAATAAGTTCTAAATCGTATAAGGAGGTGATCCAGCCCCAGGTTCCCCTAGGGCTACCTTGTTACGACTTCACCCCAGTCATGAATCACTCCGTGGTAAACGTCCTCCCGAGGGTTAGACTATCTACTTCTGGAGCAACCCACTCCCATGGTGTGACGGGCGGTGTGTACAAGGCCCGGGAACGTATTCACCGCGTCATTCTGATACGCGA
>NZ_LHPH01000086.1:0-647 GCF_001298125.1 Pseudoalteromonas porphyrae
CCCGAATTCATTATGCAAGTGCACCACTGACCATAACCCACCAATAAATATGACATTCTGAAATATTTGCTAATGTAGTAAGTGCGACCAAACTCATTATCGAGGGAATTCAGAATGTCTTACGAACATCTTAACAGTTTCGAACGAAAAGCTATCTACTATCGATTCAATAGTGGCGAAAGCTGCCGATCCATTGGTAAACTATTAA
Organism: Pseudoalteromonas porphyrae; assembly: GCF_001298125.1. NCBI lineage: Bacteria > Pseudomonadati > Pseudomonadota > Gammaproteobacteria > Alteromonadales > Pseudoalteromonadaceae > Pseudoalteromonas > Pseudoalteromonas porphyrae. The sequence goes on from NZ_LHPH01000086.1 coordinate 209, forward strand.
ATCGACACCATACAACTATCATGCGTGAAGTTAAGCGAAATAAGCCACCCTACTATGATTATTTCGATGAGGCAGCGCACGAAAAAGCGATGGCAAGAAGGAAGGTCGCTAGGCATGCAAGAAAAAGAAACAATAAGGCACTGTACGAGCTTGTGCATAGTAAAATAGCAATGGGATGGTCTCCAGATGCTATAGCAGGTCGGCTTAAGAAGGATAACCCGTCAGATGAATTAATGTATGTCAGCCATGAAACAATCTATCAATGGGTGATTAAGGATTTTAAAGCAGGTGGAGAGCTATACAAAGACTTAGCTAAGAGGCATAAAAAAAGACGTAAACAACGTAAATATGGCGATTTACGTGGGCAAATTAAGAATAGAGTAAGTATTAGCGAACGACCAAAAATAGTCGAAGACAGAAGCCGAATAGGTGACTGGGA
>NZ_LHPH01000087.1:0-641 GCF_001298125.1 Pseudoalteromonas porphyrae
TGGTTTAGCGCACTGTAATCCACATGCCTTACGCCATGCTTATGCAACACATCAACTTGAATCAGGTATGCCACTTCATCAACTGCAACACCAGCTTGGTCACAGTGACATTAGAACCACGCAAAGTTACTTACACTGGTTACCTGAATTAGGGCATGGTGGCATTGATTTACTCGCAAGTTGGGGAAACCAATGAGCGGCTTGCACCTCGCTGATATTTTAAATTCTGGCCTTGGGAATTATCGGCAACATCATACGATGAGCTATCAACAACTGCGTGTCTGCCAACACCTTCAATCATGCAGAACGGGTCAGCTCGGTTATCAAGCATGGCAATGTGATAACTGTAGTGAAGTACAACAAATTGGGTGTAGTTGTCGAGACCGTCATTGCCCACGTTGCCAAGGGATGGCTACGGCTAAATGGGTGCAAAAACAGCAGGAAGATTTATTACCGTGTCGGTATTTCCACCTTGTTTTTACGCTCCCGCATGAGTTAAATATCATTGCGCACTACAACCCAAACGCGTTGTATCAGTGTTTATTTAAAGCCGCATGGCAAACGCTGAGCAAATTTGCGAAACGAAAGAGGCATGGTCAGTTAGGTATGACAAGCGTACTGCATACGTGGGGGCAGAACTT
>NZ_LHPH01000088.1:0-632 GCF_001298125.1 Pseudoalteromonas porphyrae
CAGTAGCTTCTCTTCAACCCACCCTCTGCGGTGCTCATAAGACTTCCCTGTAAAACAGTCTTCACCGCATAAAAATGCTTGGCGTACACAGCGAGAAATACAATGATAGTATTTTGTATCAACCAAACTTATTTGACGCTTTCTTGCGATTGCCATATTACACCCTGTTTGTTTTTTGCACTAATTAAAAGTTAGTGCAAAATATAGAAAATACAAACTTTAGGATGGGTGTCATCTTTGTTGGATCTGCCTTGCATGTATTTTTGAGTAAGCAAAGTGCCCTTACAGAGTTTATGCCAGCGGATAATAATGGCTTTATCATTCAGCCTCTTTGCTTTTTTATCATCAACATAGAGCACTAAGTGCGTGTGATTACTCATTACCGCATAAGCACACACATCAATACAAAATACCTTGGCTAGACTCAGTAGCTTCTCTTCAACCCACCCTCTGCGGTGCTCATAAGACTTCCCTGTAAAACAGTCTTCACCGCATAAAAATGCTTGGCGTACACAGCGAGAAATACAATGATAGTATTTTGTATCAACCAAACTTATTTGACGCTTTCTTGCGATTGCCATATTACACCCTGTTTGTTTTTTGCACTAATTAAAAGTTAGTGCAAAATATAG
>NZ_LHPH01000089.1:0-628 GCF_001298125.1 Pseudoalteromonas porphyrae
TCATCTCGAGGCCTGCTTCGCGCTTAGATGCTTTCAGCGCTTATCAGTTCCGAACGTAGCTACCGGGCAATGCCATTGGCATGACAACCCGAACACCAGCGGTTCGTTCACTCCGGTCCTCTCGTACTAGGAGCAACCCCTCTCAATTCTCAAACGCCCACGGCAGATAGGGACCGAACTGTCTCACGACGTTCTAAACCCAGCTCGCGTACCACTTTAAATGGCGAACAGCCATACCCTTGGGACCGACTTCAGCCCCAGGATGTGATGAGCCGACATCGAGGTGCCAAACACCGCCGTCGATATGAACTCTTGGGCGGTATCAGCCTGTTATCCCCGGAGTACCTTTTATCCGTTGAGCGATGGCCCTTCCATTCAGAACCACCGGATCACTATGACCTACTTTCGTACCTGCTCGACGTGTCTGTCTCGCAGTTAAGCTGGCTTCTACCATTACACTAACCGTACGATGTCCGACCGTACTTAGCCAACCTTCGTGCTCCTCCGTTACTCTTTGGGAGGAGACCGCCCCAGTCAAACTACCCACCAGGCACTGTCCGTAACCCCGATTCAGGGGCCAACGTTAGAACATCAAAACTACAAGGGTGGTATTTCAAGGACGACTCCA
>NZ_LHPH01000090.1:0-615 GCF_001298125.1 Pseudoalteromonas porphyrae
CTACGGGTACTTAGATGTTTCAGTTCTCCGCGTTCGCCTCGTTAACCTATGTATTCAGTTAACGATACCTGCAAGCAGGTGGGTTTCCCCATTCGGAAATCCTAGTCTCAAGTGCTTTTTACTAGCTTGACTAGGCTTATCGCAAGTTAATACGTCCTTCATCGCCTCCAACTGCCAAGGCATCCACCGTGTACGCTTAGTCACTTAACCATACAACCCAAACGGGTCTTTGTTTTGTGACAGTTTAACTTCGCCAGAAGTTAATATTGAATACTAAAGTAGATACCAATCAATCATTTCAAAGAAACAATTAAATGGCACTGAATGATACTGCTATCATTCTTTTTTACTTTTGAAAACTCTGTACAAATAACAAATGTCATTCATACGAATTTTATTATCAGCTTTTCCAAATTTTTAAAGAGCATATTAATTAGTTAAACCCACTGGGCAAAACTAACTAACAATCATCTGTGTGGACACTACGAACAAATAAGTTCTAAATCGTATAAGGAGGTGATCCAGCCCCAGGTTCCCCTAGGGCTACCTTGTTACGACTTCACCCCAGTCATGAATCACTCCGTGGTAAACGTCCTCCCGAGGGTTAGACTATCT
>NZ_LHPH01000091.1:0-613 GCF_001298125.1 Pseudoalteromonas porphyrae
TTTACTCATAGATATAGGTCTTGTTGACATTATTGTTATCCTCATCAAACGATTTAGATAACGGTTTAACATACCTACAAAAATGATAAAACGTGAACTCGGTAACGAGTGGCGTTAAGCTTTGATCGGCAAAATCATTAAGAACACAAAAGTGATCATTATCGAGTGATTTTCGTGATCAAAGCTTAATGAAAGTAAGTGATCAAAGTTAACGCCATTGGGTGATCAAAGCTGGGGAGAATATGCACCATTCTTTGCTCGCATTTGATTTTAATTTACAGCCATCAATCGCAAACATGTTGCGGCCTATCAAGCCTTCTTCATCACATATCATCAGCACTTGCGTGAACAGCGGTTCAATCTGCTCATGCATTTTCGCCACGAATCCCGCTATCGATGTGTAATGAGGTTGAATATCGCCCGACACACTCATGAACAAAATATTGTTCTCACAGGCCTTGGCTATTCGGCGGCTACTAATTAATCCATGCGCATAACCGAGTAAAATAATCTTTAACATCACCGTGGGCGGATACGCTGCCGCGCCTGTTTTGTCGTTGTTATACCACGCGTCAAAGCCCGACAAGTCGAGTTTATTTTCGACAATATAACA
>NZ_LHPH01000011.1:0-135259 GCF_001298125.1 Pseudoalteromonas porphyrae
GTGCCCACACAGATGATTGCTTTATATTGTTAAAGAACGTTTTGATTCGCTTTAGCGACTCAAGGGATGCGAATAATACACCCTTTATTTTTCGAGTCAACACTTTGTTTTAAATTTTCTTTTGGAATATTTAAAACCGAAGTTTTATTTAACTCTCTGATAAGTCCGTGCCTCGCTATGCGTTGGCGTTTCCCGTCTCAGTGGGGTCGCATTATAGGGAGATCCAAAAACAGATCAACACTTTTTTTGAACTTTTTTGATTTAATTGGTTGTTCGAGTGAAATTAGTACAGAAAGGCGGTTTTTAATACTATAAAAGGGCTTTATAGCCCTTTTATCTACTTAACTATAAACTTCCAACCTGCCTTTTCTTGCTGTTTAGACTCTTGTTGAAGCTCACTTGCCATTAAAGGGTGTGCTTTTAACCAATCATTTTCAAATGATAGTGTTAAAGCCTCATTATTAGCAATTAAGGTAAGTTTTGGTAGCACATCATCTTGACGACGCATTGATAGAATCACTGCAATTCTTATTAAACGTGTTACGTATTGAGTTAACTGGGCATGACAACCTAAATAATCAAAACCATTTTTTTGCAGATCCGAACGATGTGCATTTGCAGTCGCCACTATTATCTTATGTTCTGATTGTGAGAACCCTGGCATCTCAGTATTTTCAAGAATATAAGCGGTGTGTTGCTGATATTGCTTGTACTCTATTAATAATCCAATTTCATGTAATTGTGCAATCGCTTTGAGCAAAGGCAATCCGCTTGTATCTAGTAGTGTCCATTGCTCACTAACTTGAAGCGCTAGCTGGCTGGAAAGATCTGCTACACGATTAGCTTGTTTTTGGTCTACATGATAACGCGCCATTAAACCATCAATAGTACGCTTACGAATGTTATGGTTATGAAACTCAGGGATCATGCTATACAAGACGCCTTCTCGGAGTGCTCCTCCGGCAAGTCCCATTTTGTCAATTTCAAGCGACTCAAATAAAGCAATCAAAATTGCTAGCCCAGAAACAAAGACTAATCTGCGTTCTTCACTTAAGCCTGGCAAATCTAATGCGGCAATAGTTTTATAGGTAATTGATTGCTCTTTAATAGCATTGAGTTTGTCTAGACTCAGTAATTCATCTAAAGATTGCGCGACCATAATTTCTTGGATCGCTTGCACTGTACCAGAAGCCCCAGAGGCAATTTCCCACCCAGCGCTCTTATAATCAGATGCTATTTCATCAATCACGAGACGCGCGGCTTTTATTGCTGCATTAAAATTGATTTCATTTAGCTGACAATCTTTGAAGTAGCGTTCAAGGTAGGTAACGCAACCCATATTTAGGCTTTTATAATGCAGTGCATCAAAACCTTTACCAATTACAACTTCAGTGCTCGCACCGCCAATATCGATCACTAACTGACGACCACTACAAGAAGAAGTATGCGCGACACCTTTGTAAATAGTTCGCGCCTCTAACTCACCACTGATAACGTTAATTTTATGGCCAAGAATTTGCTCTGCTTTAATTCTAAATACATCAGCATTTGTTGCTAAGCGTAAAGTAGCTGTGGCAACAATTGTAATATTTTTTTTAGGGATATCCTGTAGACGCTCAGCAAATAAGGCAAGACATTCCCAGCCTCGCTGCATTGCTTGCGTGCTCAGTAAATTATCGTCATTAAGCCCAGCAGCTAATCTGACTTTGCGTTTAACCCGGCCTATGGTTTGTAAGCCGCCAGCAATTGATTTAGCAATCAGCATATGAAAGCTATTTGATCCCAAATCAATTACTGCGTAAACATTTTTTTGCGGTTTAAGTTGCCCCACCGTTCAAAAACCTCTAGTTACTACTACGACTATAATGACGGTCGTAATTACGACCGTGCTTTTTGGTAATTATTATTAGGTCTACGTCCGCTGTTATTATTACGATTACGAGGACCTGTTGAATAGTTACGCTTTCTTTGAATAGTAGGTTTTGTTAAATCATCAAGCAATGCACTTTTATCGTAATGCGATAAAGGAATGCTATGTTCTATATATTCTTCAATTTCATGAAGGTTGTACGCGTATTGTTCACATGCAAAACTAATCGCTTTACCTGATGCGCCTGCACGACCAGTACGACCAATACGATGTACGTAATCTTCACAATCATCTGGTAAGTCAAAGTTAAATACATGACTCACTTCAGGGATATGTAATCCTCGTGCTGCAACATCCGTTGCTACTAGAAAATCTAGATCACCTTTAGTGAACTGCGCTAAAATTGATTGGCGCTTTTTCTGATTTACATCACCGGTAAGCATACCAACACGATGTCCATCTTCTTTTAACCATGCGTACACTGTTTCACAACTATGCTTGGTATTAGCAAAAACAATCGCTTTTTCAGGCCATTCTTCTTCAATCAAGGTTAATAACAGCTTAACTTTGTCTTCTTGAGATGGCTGAAATAACTCTTCACTGATTCGCTTGCCCGTTTTTACATCTGGCTCAACTTGTACATGCTCTGGGTTTGTCATGTGCTCAAACGCCAGCTCTTGAACACGATATGAAAGTGTTGCAGAAAACAATAAATTAAGGCGTTGCGATGTATCCGGCATACGGCGAAACATGTAACGAATATCTTTAATAAAGCCCAAATCAAACATACGATCGGCTTCATCAAGTACCACTACTTCGATTTCATTGAGGGTATAACACCCTTGTTTATATAAATCGATTAAGCGCCCTGTGGTGCCAATTAAAATATCAACGCCTTTTTCTAACTGTGCACGTTGTTTTTCGTAATCTTCGCCACCATATACTAAACCTAAGTTAAGATTACAGTGTGGCGCTAAAATTTTTGCATCTTTGTGGATCTGAATCGCAAGCTCCCGAGTTGGGGCCATGATCAGGGCTCTTGGATGTTTACTAGGTGCTTTGCTAGATTGTAATAACCGATGGCACGTGGCTGTTAAAAACGCCAACGTTTTGCCTGTACCTGTTTGTGCTTGACCCGCAATATCACGGCCATCACAAATAAAAGGTAGGCATTTAGCTTGAATGGGTGTGCAATATTCAAACCCACTTTCGGTTAACCCGGCAACCACTTCCGGTGCAATAGCAAAGTCTGAAAACTTTTTATCGGTCAAATGTGTCTTAGTCATAGCGTTTAAGCATAACGTTTAAACTTGCAATAAGAAACAAGAGTGTTTAAATACGCATTAAATAAATTCGCCTAACTTATCGGAGAGCGCAATGAGCGAGAAAATAATTCAATTAACTGACGATGGCTTTGAAGCTGACGTACTACAATCAGACAAACCTGTACTGGTTGATTTTTGGGCAGAATGGTGCGGACCTTGTAAAATGATCGCCCCTATTCTTAATGAAGTAGCTGACGAATTTGACGGCCGTGTTGTTATCGGTAAATTAAATATCGATCAGAATGCTGGCACACCACCTAAGTTCGGTATTCGTGGTATCCCTACATTATTACTTTTTAAAGATGGCCAAGTTGCAGCAACTAAAGTTGGTGCATTATCTAAAACTCAGTTAATTGAGTTTTTAGAAAATAACATCTAATATTGAATCTAAAAAAGGGCAAATGCCCTTTTTTAGATTTTTTTTGTATAAAGACTGGACGCTACGCCAGTGAGCTGCTAGTTTATAAAGCCAACTAATCCTTAGTTTACCAACGAACCTCTCTCATTAATTAATATCGATTATATGAGCATGATAACTGTAATAAAGAACCCACCAATATGCATTTACGCGAATTAAAAGACAAGTCGATTAAAGAGCTTGTAGACTTAGCTGAGTCCATGGGGCTCGAAAACGTAGCCCGCTTAAGAAAGCAAGATATAATCTTTGCTATCCTTAAAGCCCACGCCAAAAGTGGAGAGAACATTTTTGGCGGTGGTGTACTAGAAATCTTACAGGATGGTTTTGGTTTCTTAAGATCATCAGAAGCCTCTTACCTTGCTGGTCCTGATGACATTTATATATCACCTAGCCAAATTCGTCGTTTTAGTATGCGTACTGGTGACTCTATAATGGGTCTCATACGTCCACCTAAAGACGGTGAACGTTACTTTGCACTACTAAAAGTAAACGAAGTAAATTTTGATAGACCAGAAAATTCTCGCACTAAAATTCTTTTTGAAAATCTAACACCACTTCATGCTAACGAACGTTTACGTATGGAGCGTGGTAATGGTAGTACTGAAGATATTACTGCTCGAGTACTTGATTTAGCCTCACCTATCGGCCGTGGTCAACGTGGTTTATTAGTAGCACCGCCAAAAGCGGGTAAAACAATGCTACTGCAAAATATCGCGCAATCAATTACCCATAATCACCCTGATGCAACGTTGATGGTATTACTAATCGATGAGCGTCCAGAAGAAGTAACTGAGATGCAGCGTCTTGTAAAAGGCGAAGTAATTGCATCTACGTTCGATGAGCCTGCGAGCCGTCACGTTCAAGTTGCTGAAATGGTAATTGAAAAAGCAAAACGTTTAGTTGAACATAAAAAAGATGTCATCATCTTACTAGATTCAATCACTCGTTTAGCGCGTGCTTATAACACCGTAATTCCTTCATCAGGTAAGGTACTCACCGGTGGTGTTGATGCTAACGCATTGCACAAGCCAAAGCGTTTCTTTGGCGCTGCACGTAACGTTGAAGAAGGTGGTAGTTTAACAATTATCGCAACTGCCCTTATCGATACCGGCTCTAAGATGGATGAAGTTATCTACGAAGAGTTTAAAGGTACCGGTAATATGGAACTGCACTTAAATCGTAAGATTGCTGAAAAGCGTGTATTCCCTGCAATTGACTTCAATCGTTCAGGTACTCGTCGTGAAGAATTACTGACGAAGACAGATGAACTACAAAAAATGTGGATTTTACGTAAAATCGTACATGAAATGTCTGAAATTGATGCTATGGAATTTTTAATTGATAAACTTTCTATGAGCAAAACCAATGATGAATTTTTTGACTCAATGAGACGTCAGTAAAACTATTCATATTAAAAAAGCCCGTTTAAAACGGGCTTTTTTTTCTCTTATTTACCAACCTACCAATGATTATTTGTCTTACTCTATGCTTTACTCTATAACTTAATTAGTATGCAAAATAAAATCATATGAAATGATTGCTGCTCTGCTAGGGCGTGTTGACCTTTCGTGATTAATTTTGCAGCGGTGTGCTTGGTATTTAGGCAGGGCAGCGCCTATGGTGTGTGGTTATTCCCCATAAATAGGCGATAATGCAGTATAAATGCCAAACATGCGCTGCCCAAAGAGTTCTTCCTAGGGGCGATTAAATACATTATTTTATCTGACAAAATTAAGATCTTAAGGTGTAACGGATGACAATAACTAAAAGTATTTTAATTCTAACTGGCTTTTTAATACTTGGTACGTGTCTAATATGCTACTTTTTTGACCTACAACTCTCTGCACTTTTGAGCTTATTATTTATAATAATGGTAGGTAATGGCACGACCTTACTCATTTATAAAAATGTTGTGTTACCAACTCCGCACTTAGATAACCTAGTCGAAAATTTAATCACCAGTGATTATATAAATTTCACTTTTCGTTTTGACGAAAAACCTAATATCACCCCAAAATCATGCTTTGCACTCAATGCAAGTTTAACCACCATAGAGCATATGTTTCATGAGATATATTGTACTTCATCGCGCTTACTCCCTATGGCAGATGCATTACGAGATACTTATGCTTCAATGACCCAAAAAGCCAGTATTCAACATGCACATGGTGAAGAATTAGCCACAACTATAGAGCACACTATACGTATATCCAGAGAGCTAGAAGGTGATGTTGAACTTATTTACACCTCTGTCGCCTCTGCAACTCAATCAGTTCAACAGACGCGTATTGATAGCGATAATAGCCAAGCAAGCTTATCAAAATTAGCTACAAATATAGAGCAAACAAGTGAACATATGAAAGTCTTAAAACAAGACAGCGATAATATAGGCTCAGTGATTGAAGTAATAAATGCAATTGCAGAACAAACAAATCTACTAGCTCTCAATGCTGCAATTGAAGCGGCCCGTGCTGGCGAGCAAGGCCGAGGCTTCGCTGTTGTCGCTGATGAAGTACGTAATTTAGCAGCACGAACAAGTAATTCCACACAAGAGGTTCGTACTATGGTGGGGAAAATTCAAGAAAGCACTGATCGTGCTGACACTTTGATGCGCAATGCACTAACTGAAGCACAACAAACCGTTAAGCTATCGCATGCAACAAGTAACGAGATTAATACCATTGAACAAGCTATGCTGGCCATCAACGCACTATCAGAAAAAATTAACCATCAAGTTGCTCAACAAAAAATAATGTCCGATGAAGCCCAGTCAAACATTGAAGCAATGGTGGAGCTAAATTCGGATGCACTTTCGAGCACATTGATCCAATCGGTTTCCAGTGAAGATCTTCGAAATTTAGCAAAAAGCCTACATGAAAAGTTGGGGTTATTTCATGTTAGCGAGGGCATTATTGATAACACTCAACGTAATGATAGCGCTAGACGCAACGAAAACACCTCCAGTAGCAACCAAAACACGACCGCACCAACAAATGATATAGAGTTATTCTAAACCTTAAACTGCTCTAACTCATGGATTAATGACTCAACTAATTCTGTTAACCCTGTATTATTTTCGGCTTCGGTACTGTTTAACAATGCCTTATCCAATAATAATGCTGGTTGAATGACACTATCTAATGCGAACATTTGTGCTGCACCAAGGATCCGATGACTATCTTGTTGCAAAGCAGACAGGTCACCTTGCTGATAGTGATCTTTTAATGCATTTACTTCATCATCAAAGCTGGCTACAAAACTTCTGATTAGATCACTAACATCGATATCGATAGCCATTTCTTTTGAAGCTGGTAACACACTTAAGTGCTCGCTAAGTTTAGTGTAAAAATCTTCTTTATCTAGGGGTTTACTTAAATACCCCGAAAAACCTAAGGCCAGATAATCTGCAATTTCATGGCTCATTGCATTGGCTGTCAGTGCAAAAACCGGTTTATTAAAACCACACTTCTCTAGCAAATCGAAGGCTGTTAAGCCATCCATTATTGGCATTTGTATATCTAGTAAAACTACGTCGGGAAATTCACTAAGGCATTGTTCAACAGCTTCTTCACCATTGCTTACAGCAATAACATCTAGCCCTAAGGTGTTTAAGAAGCGTGTAATTAAGCGACGGTTATCCGGATGGTCTTCAGCAAGTAATACCTTCCCAGCCAATGTTTTCGCTGTAGTGGTTACTGGTAATGATGAAACTGGTATGCCTGGTAGATATTGTTTACATGGCAAATAAAGCATAAATTCACTGCCTTTACCGTATTCACTTTGTGCATTGATATAACCCCCCATCATCATAGCTAACTGTTGTGATAAACTTAAACCAAGCCCCGAGCCACCAAAGCGTCGACTGATTGTGTTATCCCCTTGTTGGAAACACTCAAAAACTATCTTTAACTGCTCAGCCTGAATACCGATACCTGTATCTATTACTGCAAACTGGACGCCCAAAGCGGTTTCATTGATGCGTAATGTAACCGAGCCTTGTTGAGTAAACTTAACTGCATTACTAAGTAAGTTGATTAAAATTTGCTTTACTCGCATCAAATCTAGCTTAACCCAGTACTGCTCACCAATTTGATTATCCAATGTAAGCGTCAAACCCTTGCTTCTCGCTTGCAAACTAGACATTGAATACACATCCATTACCAACTGCACTAAATCAAAATCACAAACACTCAGCTCTAAACGATTTGCTTCTATCTTACTGAGATCAAGCACATCATTAATGAGCTCTTTGAGATGATCACTGTGCTTTTTAATTACCAGTAACTCCGTACCTAATTGCTCCGTGTCATATAAACCATTTAATAAATCATCAGTTTGCCCCAAAATAGCTGTTAGAGGAGTGCGGATCTCATGGCTAATATTTGCTAAAAATTGGCTTTTCACTTCATTTGCTGACTGTAATTTTTGAGCAACAGATCGTAACTCTTGCGTACGCTTTTCAACTTTCTCTTCTAGTTGTACTTTAGCTTTTCTTTCAATTGTACGGCGATATAAAGCAACACTGCAGATCAAAACCAGTACGAATACTATCGCCAACAAAATAGTGAGTTGTGAGCGCTTTGCTATCTCTAACTCTTGTAATCGACTAGTTTGCTTCAGATCTTGAATCTCCTGATTCAATTTATTGGATTCAAATTGAGATTGAAACACATTTAGGGCTTTAATTATTTCCTCGCTTGTCATACTACGTTGATACTCTACAAATTTGTCATGTAAGTGCATCGCTCGTCCAAAATCACCTAAGCTTGCACTTAACAACGCTTCAATTCCTAAGCCATCTCTTAAGCGCATTTCATCTTTGTATTGTTTCGCCAGCGCTATTGATTGCTCTAAATTTTTCTTTGCAGCATCAATATCACCTTTGACCAACTGTATTTTTGCTAACACATGCAAAGCGGCTAATAACAGCTGTTTATTATCAATTTGTCGTGCATATCCTTGTGCGGCATTTGAGTGATAATATGCAGCATCCAGTTCGTTTATTTTTAAATTAATGTTGGCTAAATTATTATGTCTTGTAGATAGTTGAAAGGCATTATTGGTACTTTGGTAATAACGTAAAGCCAACTGGTAGTAATGCAGAGCTAGTTGATTTTGACCCGACTCATCATATGCAACGCCCATATTACCGTGCACTTGAGCAACACCATCTTCATCGCCCAACGCTTGAAATACACTTAGTACTTTGCGGTATATTTCCAATGCTGAATCATACCGAGATAAACGAATATAAACCCCTGCAATATTATGCAAAATGTCGGCTTGATCTTGTGCACTGCCATCTTGCTCATAAATAACTTTAGCTTGCTGATAGTAATCAAGGGCTAGTTCCATATTATACATATCGAAATATGATAATCCTATATTACTCAATAAATTAGCTTGTTTTAAAGGGCTATTTAAACGAACGGCAAGACTTAATGCTCGACTATAATCAATAACGGCTTGTTGCATCAAACCTTGGTAATACAGCACCACACCCTGCATTTTTACAGCTCTAAAATGCAACTCAGGTAAATCATTAAAATCGCTGCCTTGCTCCAATAATTTATAGTAATGAAGCGCTTGAGTGTAATCGCTTATTTCAAAAGCATTTTTAGCCATTTCAGAATAAATAGCATTTTTTTGTTTATCTGATAGCTGCACTGAAGATAATAACTCACTAGCCAACAACTGTTTTTGAGGCCAATTTTCAGCCAAATCAAACTGCTCTAACATACTGCTTTGTTGCTTTGCAAAACTCGATACTGCAAAAACACTGATGTAGACCATGAGGCCAATAAGCAATGAGCGTTTCAACTGGCTCGGCATAATTATATCCTTGAAACTTTTGTAGCCGTGAAAGCTGTGATAGTTTGTCAAAGATACACTAATTACTAGATTGCAAACAATGCTTAACCCTCTGATTGATGAGATTTTTGAATTGATTTTAACAAAGCAAGTGTGGATGGTTCATACTTTAGCATTGAAATTAAAAGACCGTGGTGTCATTAATAATTTAGACTCTCTTCCTGAACGTGACTTATTTAAACGTAACTTTTTAATCATGAACGCTTTGTATCAGCTTCAACAGCAAGTATTGCCAACGCAGCAATTACTGATATCCAGTTTACATATTGAATTAATCACTGCGCCATCTAATCACTCAGCATTAGATGCAACTGATCCGCTACGTATTTACTACCTTGACTGGAATAATTTTGAGACATCCAGTGTTGAAATAGAAAAGTTATTAAATAGCTTTTGGCATAGCTTCACAACTAAGACTGGTTCGACATTAAAAGTAGATATAACAACCCGAGAACTGCTTTTAAAACGCTGGCAATTACCACCGCAAAGTAAGATAAAAGATGTGCAAAAACGCTGGCGACAGCTAGCAATACAATACCATCCGGATAAAACACACGGCAATGCAGATAAATTTAAACAATTGAAGAGTGAATACGAGCAGCTAAAGAGTAGCTGCTCAACAATATGTAACGGGTAATTATTAACGCGTTAAGCGACGAGCGCGAATTTTACGGCCTTTAATATTACCTTCGGTCAATTTACGTAGTGCAGGTTTTGAAGAGTTACGCTCAACGGCTACAAATGCTACGTTATCAAGTACATTAATTTTACCAACTTGACGCCCTGCAACACCATCTTTACCTGTTAGTGCTCCTAAAATATCACCTGCACGGACCTTCTGCTTTTTACCTGAATCAATCATCAGTGTCACCATTTCAGGCTTGTAAGGCGGTTTTTCTAGTAAGCTAAATGGTGGTAATTGCTCTGGTAAAAAGTCGCATTCATAGTGGTCACCAATTTGCGCCACTTTAAACTGCTCTGCATCACCGTAAATAGAACACGCAATACCTTTTTTACCCGCACGGCCAGTACGACCAATACGATGTACATGCGTTTGTGGGTCATGAGCAAGGTGATAGTTAATTACCATATCCATGTCGTCAATATCCAAACCACGCGCTGCAACGTCTGTAGCCACTAATATTGACGCGCTTTTATTCGAAAAATGGATAAGTGTACGCTCTCGATCTCGCTGCTCTAAATCACCATGCAATGAAACTGCACTAAACCCTTCATCAGCTAGATCGTCACATACTTGTTGAGTTTCAACTTTGGTATTACAAAACACCACACAGCTTTCTGGCTGAAACTTTAACAACAACAATTTTAATGTATTAAAACGTTGTTTGTTATTATCCATTTTATAGAAGTACTGTTTGATAGTGCTTTTTTCTTGCTCTTCTTCAACTTTCACCATTACAGGGTTACTTAACACCCGTTTAGCGATTGCTTCAATAGCGCGCGGGAAAGTAGCACTAAATAGTAATGTTTGACGTTGTTTTGGTATACGCTCGATAATTGCATCTAACGTATCTTGAAAGCCCATATCAAGCATTTGATCTGCTTCATCAAGCACTAAAGTTTCTACGTCGTCTAAACGTAACGTACCTTTGCGGATATGATCATCAACACGCCCTGGCGTACCAACAATAATATGCGCGCCGTGTTCAAGCGAGCCTATTTGCGGTCCAATCGATACACCACCACATAAGGTGAGTATTTTAATGTTATGAATGCCGCGTGCTAATTTACGCATTTCAACAGCAACTTGCTCCGCTAATTCACGCGTTGGGCAAAGCACCAAAGATTGAATACGAAAGCGCTTAACATTAAGCTTGGCCAATACACCCAAACTAAACGCCGCAGTTTTACCTGACCCCGTTTTAGCTTGTGCAATAATATCTTTACCTTCAAGTACTGGAGGAAGACTTTGAGCTTGTACAGCAGTCATGTGGGCGTAACCTAAAGTAGATAAGTTATCAACCAAACCTGATGGTAAAGCGAGTGATGAAAAAGCAGTAGCAGTCACAATAAATCCCGAAACAAAAAATAAATTAGCAAGGAATAGCCCTGCCTCTAGTTGCGCTAATGATAGCAGAAATCAGCCATAGCAACCATTAAGGCCTTTATTATAAATTAATCAATAAAGGTATTGTAAATAAAATCTATTTTCATTAAGAACCGCATCGCTTTTTACCTCACTCAGCCGGAACCATTTAATGAAACTTAGCCCGCTTTATCTTGCACTGCTTACCTCTGTAACCGCTGCACACGCCTCAACTACGAATGAAAACATAGAAAAAATTGAAGTTAAAGGTACTTACTTCAATGACTATAAAGTAGACCATGCAAAAGGCGCTATGCGCACATCAGCTTCATTGCTTGAAACCGCACAATCAGTCACCGTCATCACTGACACAATTGTGAATGAACAATTAGCCACAACACTGGGCGAAGTATTAACAAACGATGCCAGCCTAACCGCTGGCTCACAACAACGTAACCGCGAAGTATTTAATTTACGTGGCTTTGGGTTAAGTTCATCAACAGGTTACTTACGTGATGGTCATCAGCATTGGTCTCACTATCAACAGCCGATTGAGATTTTACAGCAAGTAGAAGTTATTAAAGGACCATCAAGTATTTTATATGGTCAATCAGGTCCTGGCGGCTTGGTTAATATGGTGACAAAAAAGCCAACTGCACAAACAATTTTTAATGTAGGTGGCGATGTCGACCAGCATGGTTCTACACGTTTTATGGTCGATGCCGCAGGTGCGCTCACTGATGCTGAAGATTTACGCGCCCGTGGTATTTTAGTAAAACAAGATGTGCAGTACTGGCGTGAATACCAAAATGGCGAAAACCGCGAACGCGACCGTTTTTTAGGTGCTTTCGTGGTTGATTACGATATCAGTGATAATGCATTAGTACGTGTACATTATGATCGTACAGATGATAAAGCAGGCCTAGATACAGGCGCATGGATTGATGAAAATACCAATGTAATTGGTGATGATAAAACAATTCGCGATATGTTTTGGGCATTTACTGATATTACAGTTGAAAACCTAGGCATTGATTTTAATGTGTTTTTATCTGACAACTGGCAAGTAAATCTTGGTTATAACGAACAGACGTTTGAACGCCAACGTTTTGAATCTTCACCAAGTAAAAGTAGTTTTAATGAGGCAACAAACAGTTATAAATCAAACCCGTACGATCGCTATGATGATTGGCAGTTTACCACCGCATTCGTTGATTTTATCGGTGAATTTGAAACTGCGGGCATTGAACATCAGTTTTTAATTGGTGCTAATTCACTTGACTACTTTTACCGCCAATTACTTACCTCTGCAGACTCTTTTAACTTCACTGCTGGTCAAAATGAGCCTGCTCGACCTGATATAAGCTATAAAACACCAGATAGAACAAGCGAAACTGAATACGATTACTACGGTATTTATATACAAGATTTAATTACTTTCTCACCACAGTGGCAAGTTTCACTTGGTGGTCGTTACGATAAACAAACGAGGAAAGGTAGAAATAACGAATCTTTCTTACCTAAATTCGGCGTGCTATATCACCCCAATGAATCAGCGACGATATATACTAGTTACTCTGAAGGATTTGAACCTCAAAACGAAACTATTAATAATCAAAATGATATTAATGATGGTATGAAGATTGATGCGGTTACCTCTGAGCAAAGAGAAGTAGGCATTAAATGGCAATTGTTTGATGATCGCTTAATGCTTAGCAGTGCACTTTTCGACATTAGCAAAACAGGCACGCTCGTTACTGAAGATTTACCTGTCGCTATTGGCGATATTACAACTATTACCACTCAAATTGGTGAACAACGTCATAAAGGCTTTGAACTTGCAGCACAAAGGGCGGTAACTGATCGCCTATTTGTGATGGCATCAACCATGTATTTAGATGCAAATTACGAGCGCGATGCTAAATTACAAGGTAAACGCCCTGCAGATGCACCAAAATGGTCTGCATCACTTTGGACTCGCTACGAATTAAACGATGCGATTGCGTTCAATGCTGGTGCTTTTTATGAAGGGGATCGCTTTGCTGATAGTAAAAATACAATTACCAAAGACGCTTATACGCGTGTAGATGTGGGTGCAACTTATAAATTTGTTATGAGTAACACCGATATTAACTTACGCCTTAACGTTGAAAACTTATTTGATACCAACTACCTTGGCGGTGGTGGTACAAACAATGTAACGGTCGGCGAAGGCACTAGCTTACGTTTAGCAGCGCAGTTTAATTTCTAAATTAGTTAGTAATTTTAAAAAGCCCGCACGTTAAACTGCGGGCTTTTTACTTTTTATCTTATTATATTTTTTAAGTCGGTCATTTAATGGTTAAATAGTCGGTAAATATCTAACAAGCCAAGGTCAATAATGAAAAAAATCATCACAGGGGTTCTGCTTGCTAGCAGCTTTTTGGTAAGTGCAGCAGAGCCTGAGTTTACAGCTCAACAACTTAAGCAAGTAGCAGAGCTCAGAACAAATGCTAGCAACAGTGACTTAAGCTATCAATTACTGGAATCTCTTACTACTGAGATAGGCCCACGTCTTCCTGGTACAGAAAATGATAAAAAAGCCGTTGCATGGGCACAAGAGAAATTTCAAGCGCTGGGTTTTGATAAAGTATGGCTAGAAGAAGCCACGTTCCCTGAATGGCGCCGCTTCAGTGAAAGCGGTAAAATTCTTACCCCGAGTGAACAAACACTACATTTAACCGCACTTGGTCATAGTGTGAGCACACCAAAAGACGGTATTACTGCTGAAGTTATATTATTTGAAACCCTTGATGAGTTGATCGCAGCCCCAGCAAATAGCTTGAAGGGTAAAATTGCTTATATTAACTACCGTATGAACCGCGACATTGATGGTAATGGTTATGGCCCTGCCGTTCGTGCACGCTCAACTGGCTCTGTTGAAGCCGCTAAAAAAGGTGCAATTGGTTATATGATGCGCTCAGTCAGTACTGCACATCACCGTTTTGCACATACTGGTGGTAGCCACTATAAAGACGGTGTAACAAAAATCCCTAACGTAACAATTGCCAACCCTGATGCCGACCAAATTGCTCGCCTCATTGCGCTGGGCAAAAACGTTACTGTAAATATCAATGTGCAAAATGAAGATCGTGGTCAAGGTACTGGCTTTAATGTGATAGGCCAATTCAATGGTACCCAAAACCCTGAACAATATGTACTTATTGGCGGTCATCTAGATTCGTGGGATTTAGGCACTGGTGCGCTCGATGATGGTGCAGGTGTTGCATTAACAATGGCAGCAGCAAAACATATTAGCGAAATAAAGCGTCCTAAGCGTAGTATCCGCGTGGTATTATTTGCCGCCGAAGAACTGGGGTTATGGGGTGCTAAAGCCTACTTTAAGCAACATGCTAAAGAGCTTGATAATATTGTTGCCGCAGCTGAATCTGATTTTGGGGCTGATGTAGTATATGGCTTTGAGTCAAATGTATCTGCGCAGTCACTCCCAGTGGTGCGTGCTATTGCTAAACAACTTGCCCCACTCAATGTTCAATACATTGCAAAAAATACCGCTAACGGTGGACCTGACTTAATTCCATTGAAAAATGCCACCAGCGCACCTATTTTTGATTTACACCAAGATGGTACCGATTATTTTGATTACCACCACACGGCTGATGACACACTTGATAAAGTAGACCCTGAAAAACTGAAGCAAAATACGGCCGCTTATGCTGTGTTTGCTTTTATGGCTGCTGATGCTAGAACAACAATCAAACCAAAACCTGCAAAATAATACATATTTTCTTACAGTTTGCAGCTTTGCTTCTCACCTTCCTTGTTTTAACTTATGTAAAACAAGGAAGGGACCAAGGACTACATGCTACTTTTTAATACCAGCAACTCACTGTCATTCTTCAGCAAAACAAAAACCTGCCCACAGTGCAACAGCAATGACTATCAATTAAAAAACCATAGTCGCTTTTTACGTTTTACTATCCTACCTATCCTGCCACTGGCATGGCGATATAAATACCAATGTGCTAATTGCCACCACAGCGCACCTGTGTCAATCATCAAATTGCCATTGTTAGAGCAACTGTCATTAGTAAAGTATTTTGCAGGCTCACTCTTACTGATATGTTTATGTATATATTTTTACGCACAACATCTTGAGGAACTCACAACAAAGAAAATGATTCTAGATTCACCTCAAGCATTTGATACCTATTTAGTAAAAGCTGACAAGTTTTCGCATGAACCATTACGTCCAGAAAATTTGAAAGTGGCACAAGTACTCGAGTTCGATGAAAAGTTTATTACCTTTCAAATCAGCAATTATCGTTACAAACGCGATAGAGCAATCACAATGGCAATGCGCACTAGCTTATTAGTGCAAAAAGATTACTTTTCATCAAAGACACTGACCTTACCCCGCAAGGAAGTAAAGCGCTTATACGATGACGGTGCTATTTATAATGTACTTCGCCCATACGCATACAGTTTATATGGTGGGTTTGTTATGTTTCCACCGACACCAAAACCCTTATATGAAGGTGTAAAGCTCAATAAGAATAATCAGCAAGGGATCGTATATTATAAAGATGGCTTATTTGAAGATGCATTTGAAAGCTTTTTGCTCGCCAGTAAGGAAGGTTCTCAGTGGGGACAACTTAATACTGCGCAAATGTATCGTGATGGTGAAGGTGTAACAAAAGATATAACTCAAGCTATCTATTGGTATCAGCAAGCCGCACAACAAAATAACCATAAAGCAAAAGTGCAACTCAAAGAGCTATGCCAAGAGAATAGCTGCAAATAAAAAATGGCAAGCTATAAGCTTGCCATTTTAATTATAAAGATCATATTTTTACAAGGTTAAATGCTGGTCTAAAAATGCCAACACCTGCTTATAATAACGAGTGCGATGCTCTGGCTTGTAAAACCCATGCCCTTCATCTTCTAATAACTCGTAAACATAAGGATGATTCGCTTTTTTAAGCGCGGCCACAAGTGATTCAGCTTGTTCAATAGGTGCTCGCTCATCTTCCCCACCATGTACAATTAACACAGGTGCTTTTAACTTATCGATATTGTAGCTTGGGGAGAAGGCCTTTAGTTGGGCTTCATCAGTGCCAAGTACATTTTTAAGGTAACGCTGACCACTCTCACGCTCTGCCACATCGCCTTCATCAAACATCAGTGGTAAATCGTAAACACCAACAACACCGATAGCACACTTAAACATATCAGGCTCTATAATCGCACTTTGCAAGGCTGAGTAACCACCAAAACTGGCCCCCATAATACACATGTTATTTTTATCAACAGTTCCCTGCTCAATTAGGTGTTTTACGCCATCAATAATATCGTACTGGATCTCAGCTCCCCACTTTCTATGCCCTGCATGCTCAAAGTTACGACCAAAACCACCCGAACCTCTAAAATTCACTTTTAATACCGCCATACCGCGATTGGCTAACAGCTGTGCATCGGGATCAAACCCCCACCAATCGCGCGGACCATGAGGGCCACCATGAGGCATAACAACCAGAGGCAAGTTTTTCTCTGTCGTATTGTTAGGGAGTGTTAAATAGCCATGAATAGTTAAACCGTCGCGGCTGGTGTAGCTAATTGGTCTTGTTTCAGCCATTAATTCAGGCTTTAGCCAACTACGTGCTGAAAATAAATAACGTAGCTTGTTAGCTTGTGCATTAAACATATAATAGTCACCAGGATTTCGGTCACTTGATGCAATAATGATATTGGTATTGCCATCTTCAGTGCTACTAACAAGTTGCACTTGATTCCCCTCCAACGCTGCAAGTAATGACTTTAAGTGCACACTCTTCTTTGACTCACTATCAATAAAAGCATACGTTGGATAATTTAACTCACTTTCAATGGCGAATAGCTCTTTTGATGTTTCATCCACCCAGATCTTCTTTGGCGATACACCTTCTTCTTTATGAATCAATTCCATTGCTTTGGTTTTTAAGTTGAGCTTGTACAAACCAGCAGCCTCACCACTCACTGACGCGGTTACATAAATTGAACTGCCCGTGCTATCAAAAGCGTGTAGCTGCACATCACCGTAAACCAAACTACCTAAATCAAGTTCTTGCCATTCTCCCCCAGACTTTGCGCGAGTATAAATTGTTGAACTTATATAATCATCCGTTGAGACGGCTATACGCACATTACCTTTATGATCTGTTAAAAATTGTGCCATTCGAGAAGGTGAACGTGCTACCTTTCGACGGTGACCAGAAAACAAATCAACCTCATAAACCACAGTAAACGGCTCACTACTAGAAGACCACGGATAAGTCACTATTAACATTTTACGTTCATCAAAAACTAATGGGTCTAACAAGTAAGAAGTACCGTAAAGAGGCGTCGCCTTTTTCAAACGAGAGCCTGTTTGCATCTCCCCTTGATAGCCAACTAGGTACTTCCCTCGGGAACCATCAGCATTTACAGCAAATAATTCACCATGATACTGAGGATGATCTTGCCATCCTTTTAAATATTCTTTTTGAAGCACTATTCGCTCATCGCTAACCCAGCTATAAGCACCCACTTGTGCATTATCTGGAAATCTCACGGCATGGCTAACCTGAAAGTTTTTAGCGTTGAGGATAACTAATATACTCTTTCCCTCAGGCTTACTAATAACAGATATATAACGACCATCAGGTGAAAGCTTAACTTGACTATATTCACTGCTTTTACTGAAGCTTTCTATAGAAAGCGACTTTGTACTTGCATAACTACTAACACTAAACTGTGCTATAAAAAAAATTAATACTAACAGCCACTTTTTCACGGCAATTCCTTTTTGATATTATTATTAAAAAAACACAACATTACCTATCATACCAACACAAAACCCCTCTTAGAAACGATTTATTTACTACCAGCATTAGTATGTCGTAATAGTCGAATAAAACTGCAGAGGTTTATAACGTAAACTAAGCCAAACAGAAGAGCAATCAACATGACCAGAAACTCAAACCTATAATGGATTAAAAATGCCAATTAGAATCACTACAAAATTAATTGGCCATCACAGCTTAACACTGAAGATAATTGACGAGTGATCGATCCATTTCTAGTTACTGAAAAACTTACTAACAGTGTTAAGTATTGATACCCATGAGCAGATAAACGAAACGATACTTACCCTTGATTTCGTGCTAAATAAAATACATCGTTAGGTAATCAAGCGAACTCTACACATAAACATTAAGTACCACCAATCAATTTAATAATACTCTAACACTTTGCCAACAAAGTTAAGTTGTCGGCTTTTTTGCTATAAACCTCACCATAATATGATGTATTAGCACAATCATCGCACCAGCCAACAAACCTAAAGTACCATCAAACAAAAGCGGCGCAATTACCTCTCCAACACTTCCTAAATGCGATAAACCATAATCAGTAACAGTTAGTTGCCAATGATGAAGTATACTAATACCGTGCACTAAAATACCGCCCCCCACCAAAAACATAGCCACAGTGCCTGCAAAAGCCAAAAACTGCATTAAACGTGGGGCAGCCGCTAGTAAACCCTTACCTAATATTTCTTTAAAGCGATTACCTGTTTGCTGGGCTTGTTTAAGCAAATATAATCCGGCATCATCCAGTTTTACTATCCCAGCAACGAGACCATATACACCTATCGTCATCAGTACGGCAATTACACTTAGTACAAGTGCCTGATTAAGTAAACTCGCTCCCGCAACAGTCCCAAGAGTAATTACTATTATTTCTGCTGATAAAATAAAATCTGTCCGGATTGCCCCTTTTATCTTTTGTTTTTCATATTCAACTAAATCAATATCTGCCGCCTCATTATGATCATTAGATTTAGCCGCAGGAAAAGCTTTCTCCACTAACTTTTCAGCACCTTCAAAACATAAAAAAAGACCACCAATCATTAATAAAGGCGTTATCAACCACGGCAGCCACACACTGATCAACAATGCCGCAGGAACTAACATGGTTTTATTTAAAAATGAGCCTTTAGCAACAGCCCATACAACGGGTAATTCTCGATCTGCACTTACCCCTGTCACTTGCTGTGCGTTTAAGGCTAGATCATCACCGAGCACACCCGCCGTTTTTTTAGTCGCAACCTTGCTCATAGTAGCTATATCATCCAATAGCGCAGTTATATCATCAAGCAATGTTAAAAGGTTTGTGCCTGCCATCCTTGTTCCTTAAATTTTAAAATTATTTGATTTTAACATAGCGTAAAGCGACACTTTCACCAACGGTTAATTTTCGTTTGCTATGCTGTGCAAATACCATAACTCAAGGATACCTTTTATGTATAAAGCACTACTATTGACTACGAGCTTATTAATCACACTCAGCGCCTGCACACAGCAGGAGAATATTGATACATTTACATGTGATAGCAAACTCAACGCAACCATAACCAACCAAGATGAAGAGTCTGCAACGCTTGATTACAATAAACACCAATATCAACTAATAAGGCAACGCAGTGCATCAGGCGTAAAATACACCAACGAAAACGTGCTATTTTGGACTAAAGGCAAAGAGGCTATGCTGATTATCGATGGCAATAAATACCACTGCAATTTACAATAACTCAATATCCTCTCATCCTTATATTTTATAAAAAGACTGCTACACTCATTATTTAGCCTGTATTTATGAGTGTGCTATGCAAACAATTGCAATAAAATATAAAGTGGTATTTGCATTTTCCGCAATTGGTCTGCTGATGCTAGCCAGTAGTAGCTTTTTTTATTGGTCTCTTGGCAAAATTAGCATCGCGAACTCAGATATTGAAACGCTCGCAGTCCCTGTGCAGCAGCAAAGTAAGGCACTGCAACTATCACTGCTGTCGATCACTAAATTTAATGCCGTCGCGTATAGCCAAAGTACAGTAGTAAAATTACAGCAAGAGCAGCAACGCACAATAGCTGAGCAAAAAAAGCTAAACGAAAAGCTCTCTCAACTGCAGCAACAGCTACAAGATCAGCCAAAAATGCAATCGCTACTATCACTTATAGGTAATAGCTATACAAACCTCGCTGGGACTAGCTCCAGCATGTTCAGTGCAAAAAAATCTGGCTTAGACGCTGGCATTGCTGTCGAAAAATCAAGCAGTTTTTATACAGAGAATCTCGCTACTTTAAGTAACGCGCTACTTGATTTAGAGCTTTTAGAAGTAACCAGTCAACAACAGCGATTATTGGATTCAATCGTGGGTACTGCAACTCGAATAGATGATCTACTTTTCACTCTTGCCAGTAATGTAAAAAGTATTAAGTACATTAGTTCACTAAAAGTGCTTAGCGAGCACCAACAAGACACCGATTTTTTACTTGATAATATTCGCTCAAACTTTACCTATTTACAGCAACAAGCCAGTGAACTACACAATGCAGCAAACTTTACGTCTCTTACAGCTCAAATGGCTGACGTTAATGAACAACTAGCTACCATTTACCAGCAGCAAAATACAATGCTTACTAATCGCATTTTAGCCGAAAAAACATTCACAGATTTTCAGCAACAATTTCAAGATACCGAACAACTAATAATCCAACTTACTCAACTTGCTGATCAACGCTTTACAGCCTTACAAAACGATGCAAAGTCAACAATAAGTACAGGCTCTACATTGGCTGTAATTATTAGCCTCATACTGATTTCATTTGCAGCTTTGATCTCTGTGCTGACTACAAGATCAATGCTTAAACCCTTAAATGCGGTAAATAAAGCGCTATCCAGAATAGCATCAGGAGATTTATCAAGACGTACTCACCCACGCAGTGATGATGAGTTCGGCGCATTATTAAATAATATTAATCGGCTCAGTGATGATTTAAGTAAATTGCTCGTTGATATCAGCGACAATGCACATACTTTGGACCAATCAGCAATTAGCACCAGCGAACAAGGGCAGCAAATGACTCTTGCAGCACAGCAGCAACTTACACGAATCGCAGACGCGACATCACTTGCCGAAAATATGCTAAACAATTCTCAAACAGTATGTGAACAAGCTGATATTACCTCTAATGAAATAGCCAATGCTTCGCAATTTGCTAATGACGTAAACCAAATTGCTGATAGGAATAGCCAGCGAATTGAAGCGCTACTTACTCGCCTTGATCAAGCGGTACTTTGTACAGAAGAGCTCACGCAACACACCCAATTAATTGGCGCAATTGTAGATACTATTAGCAGTATTGCCGAGCAAACTAATTTACTTGCCCTCAATGCTGCGATTGAAGCCGCCCGAGCGGGTGAAAATGGCCGCGGTTTCGCAGTTGTGGCCGACGAAGTTCGCTCTCTTGCTGCGCGAACGCAAAGTTCAACGAGCGAAATCCATACCATGATCCAAACGTTACAACATCAAGCCAGTTCTGCCCATCATGAAATCAACGATGGCCAACAACAAGCACAACAATGCGTAACAAACAGCAGTGAGCTAAACCAAGCAGTCGATAAAATAAAAAGTACCTTAGCCACAATTAACCAAATGAGTCAGCAAATAGCTAACTCTTCACACCATCAACTTGATAACAGTAATGATATTAAACAAATCATGGCTAAAGTAACTATACAAGCACAAAATAATGCTAACCACGCCAACACTTTAGCCAGCCAAAGTGAGAATGTAAACCAACTAGCTCACTCTTTAGCAAGTGCTGTTGAAAGGTTTAAATTTTAATGTGCGAGCTATTCGCTTCTAAAAACAACTCAAATTCATCATTCGGTAAGCCCTTACTATATAAAAACCCTTGTATGTAATCGCAATTTAAATTGCGTAGAAAATCCTCTTGCTCTTGGGTTTCAACCCCTTCCGCAATCACTTTTAGTTTTAAATTATTTGCCATGGAAATAATGGCACTGACCAAAGCACAATCTTCAGTGTTATCAGGTAGTTCTTTTATAAACTCGCGATCAATTTTGAGCTTAGTTAACGGAAAGCGCTTTAAATAGCTTAAAGAAGAGTAGCCGGTCCCAAAGTCATCTATTGCTAAACCAACGCCTTGGGCGCGAATTGCTTGTAATTGCTTTAATGTTGTATCACTACTATCTGCAAGCACTGTTTCAGTAATTTCAAGACTTAAACACTCTGCTGCGAGTCCTGTTTCAGCCAAGCACTCTTTAACTAATTCAGATACATTCTGTCGGACAAACTGCACACTAGAGAAGTTAACCGTAATAAAGAAGTTACCATCGAGCTTACAACACCAGTTACTGGCTTGCTGACATGCTTCACGCAATACCCATGCGCCAATCGGCACTATCAAGCCTAGCTCTTCACAAATAGGGATAAAATCAGCAGGCGAAACATGACCTAATTCTGGGTTATACCAACGCAGTAGAGCTTCGCAACCGAGCCTTTCACCATCAATACTTATAATTGGTTGATAATGAATCGTAAACTCATTGTTACTGAGCGCTTTGTGTAACGCCCCCTCAAGCTGACTGCGAGCTTGTGCCTGTTCATGCATGCCTGGTGTAAAGAACTCAAAACAATTTCGCCCCTTTTCTTTCGCTTTATACATTGCACTATCTGCATTGCGAATAAGAATTTTACGCTCCAAGCCATCATCAGGGTAAAGCGTTATACCCATACTGCCCGAAACAAATACTTCATGCTCTGCGATTACAAAAGGTGAGTTCAAAGCATTAAGTACTTTTAACGCAATATGTTCAATTTGATTAACAGTATTGATGTTCGTCAGCAGGAGAGAAAACTCATCCCCCCCCAAGCGCGCAACAAGGTTACCACTACTCATACACGCCTTTATTCGTTTTGACGCCTCTAATAATAATAAGTCTCCCGTTGCATGTCCGAGGGTATCATTCACACTTTTAAATCGATCTAAATCAATAAAGCAAATAGCTAAGCGTTTTTGCTCTGCTTGAGCATGCAACATTTGCTGATCAACCTTATTATAAAAGTGCTGCCTATTTGGCAAGCCTGTTAACGTGTCTAAATTAGTTTGCAGCCACATTTCTTGTTCATTTTCTTTGCGTAAGCTAATGTCGTTTAGAATTGCCACAAACATTTCTATATTTTTTGTATCATCAAAAACGACTGCAATACTCAGCCAGCAAGGGTAAATACAACCATCTTTACGTCGGTTCCATATTTCACCTTCCCACTGCCCTTGTGTATTTAATTGCAAATACATCGCTTTGAAAAACTCACTATTATGTCGGCCAGAGTTAAGTAAACTTGGCGTTTTCCCTAAGGCATCATCTTGTGAGTAACCTGTAATATTTATAAAAGCACGATTCACCATAATGATTTCGTTTTTGCCATTGGAAACAAACACTCCCTCATTAGTAGTCGCAAAAACAGTACTCGCTAAACGTTGTTGACGTCGCGTGGCTATACGCTCTGAAATATCATGTATAAAATGAATGCTTCCCAAGTGACGAGCATCATTATCAACCACTTTCGTACAGGTATATTCCCCCCAAAAATTTCCTTCTGCACCTTTATATTCATGCTCATTAATTGCATCGCTAGATAGTGTTTGGCTCACCTCAAACTCATACATAAAACGACCAAAAAGTGGCATTTTAGCGGTTAGTATTTGTTGTGCTTTTTTATTTGCAGCAGAAATACGTTGGTTCGGTTCAGCAAAAATAAGTAAGTCATCAATACTATCAAAAATAGCTTGCAGCTTAGAGCTATCTTGCTGCGCTGCTCGCTTTGCTCTTCGTAATCGTGTTGCCAGTACACTTAAAATTAGTAATAGTACGCATAGTAAAGCAATTGAAATAATCGCTAGTAAAAGCTGATCACTTTGCTTCTTTTCTATTTCACCTATTTGTATACGAATTAGCTCTTCGAGGTTTTCTTGGTAACGCCATAACTCTTTTTCTAAGCTTCGTTGTGAAGAGATATCATGAATCACCGACAACAGCTGTGTTTTACCATTAACATTAAAGGGGGTTGAATAGACACTGACAGTACGCATATCACCGCTTGCTAAACGATGTTTAAAAACAAAATAATTACGACCTTCAGTACGTGCAGCTGCACGCTCTTGTGCCACCTGCTCGTTAGTAAAAATATTAATTTGCTGAATAGATTTTTTTTCCAGCTCACTTACATTGAAACCATAAAATAAGGCCGCGGCATCATTTGCTTGAACAATATCACCTGACTCAGGGTCAATAATTAACATAATAGCACTGTGGTTTTTAAAAAGAGCCGGGGAAATAATAGTGGATAAATCATCGGCAGCAATACCCGTACGACAATGAAGGCAGGCCATAAAAATAATTACTTTTAAAATTAATACCTTATCAATAAAAGTTTTGCGCAAGTGAACCCCCCTTTCTTATCTAAAGTATAACTATAGCCCAATGAAACTTTAATGTGAGAAAGGCAATAAATGAAAAATAATAATGTAGCATAAACAAAGCCGAGTAAACTCGCTAATAAAAATGACTCAAGTATAATGATTCTAATTTAAGCCTTAAAGCAGCCGACAATGAAATATAAAGATCTCCGTGATTTTATCAAATTACTAGAAGAAAAAGGTGAGCTTAAACGTATTCACCAAGAAATTGACCCTTACCTAGAAATGACCGAAATAGCCGATCGCACGCTGCGAGCTCAAGGCCCAGCTTTACTGTTTGAAAACCCCAAAGGGCATTCGATGCCTGTTTTAGCCAACCTATTTGGCACACCTAAACGTGTTGCTATGGGCATGGGTAAAGATGATGTTAGTGAGCTTCGTGAAGTTGGTAAACTACTGGCATTCCTAAAAGAGCCAGAACCACCAAAAGGCATTAAAGAAGCGCTAGGGCAAATTCCGGTATTTAAGCAAGTACTTAATATGCCAGCCAAAGAAGTAAAAAAAGCACCTTGCCAACAAATTATCCTTGAAGGCGATGAGGTAGATTTAACTAAACTGCCAATCCAACATTGCTGGCCTGGCGATGTAGCTCCCCTTATCACTTGGGGCTTAACCGTCACCAAAGGACCTTACAAAAAGCGTCAAAACTTAGGTATTTACCGCCAACAATTACTTGGTAAAAACAAAATAATCATGCGCTGGCTTTCACACCGTGGCGGCGCACTTGATTTTCAAGAATGGTGTAAAGAAAACCCTGGCGAACCTTACCCTGTATCAGTCGCACTTGGCGCAGATCCTGCTACAATTTTAGGTGCAGTAACGCCTGTACCTGACACCCTAAGTGAATACGCATTTGCTGGCTTACTTCGTGGTAGCAAAACAGAAGTAGTTAAGTCGATATCAAATGATCTACAAGTGCCTGCCAGTGCTGAAATCATATTGGAAGGCTATATCATGCCTGGTGAAGTAGCGCCAGAAGGTCCTTATGGCGATCACACTGGTTACTACAATGAAGTGGATGAATTTCCAGTTATGACCGTCACGCATATGACGCATCGCAAAGATCCAATTTACCACAGTACTTTTACCGGCCGTCCACCAGATGAACCTGCAATTCTAGGCGTTGCACTAAACGAAGTATTCGTACCAATCTTACAAAAGCAATTTCCTGAGATTGTCGATTTTTACTTACCGCCTGAAGGTTGCTCATACCGCATGGCTGTCGTGACCATGAAAAAACAATACCCTGGCCATGCTAAACGAGTAATGATGGGTGTATGGTCGTTTTTACGTCAATTTATGTACACTAAGTTTGTAATCGTGTGTGATGACGACGTCAATGCCCGAGACTGGAACGACGTAATTTGGGCTATTACAACACGCATGGATCCCGCTCGTGATACAACTTTAATTGAAAATACACCGATTGACTATTTAGATTTTGCATCACCTGTTTCCGGACTTGGTTCTAAAATGGGTATGGATGCAACCAACAAATGGCCTGGTGAAACAACGCGAGAATGGGGTGAACCTATCGTTATGGACCAAGCCACTAAAGACCGTGTTGATGATATTTGGCAAAGTCTTGATATTCTATAGTTTGATCATCTAACTGATGAATTAACAGTCTATAAAACCCCTGTGCAGATATGCTAGAATTGAGAAATTCGAATGCGTATCTGCAAACAGTGCTAAAAGGTAAACCATGCAAACATTACATGCTGACGTTGTTGCTATCAGCCCATTAACTGAATTTGTTCACAAAGTTATTTTAAAACCAATTGAAAGTGTTAAATTTGAAGCAGGCCAATACTTACAAGTTGTGCTTGGTGAGAAAGACAAGCGTGCATTTTCAATTGCTAGCCGTCCTTCACAGTGTGACGAGCTTGAATTACATATTGGCGCATCTGCAGTTGACTCATACGCCATGCAAACCCTTGAACATTTACGTGATGCACACACTAACAATACCAAAGTAACCATTGAAACGGGCTTAGGTATTTCGCAACTACGCCTACAATGCGAACGCCCGATTATTTTACTCGCTGGCGGCACTGGTTTTTCATACGCAAAATCAATGGCTGATCATTTAAGCGAAATTGGTTGTGACCGCCCTGTTTTATTTTACTGGGGTGTACGTGAAGAATCGGCTTTATATGCACACACTGAAATGCAAACGTGGGCTAATAGCCGAGAAAACTTTACTTTTATCCCTGTCGTTGAAAACCCAACAGTCAGCTGGACAGGCCATACTGGCTACGTACATAAAGCCGTGATGAGCGATATTGCCTCCCTTTCGCCATATGATATTTACATGGCAGGGCGTTTTGACATGATTGGCATCGTACGAGATGATTTTATTGCTCATGGTGCAATCCGCGAAAACATGTACGCTGACGCATTCGCGTTTATTAAGTAATAAAAAATCCATTATAGCCAGCTTAATTATTTCAATTGCACCAAATTGATATAATTAAGCTGGCTACTGACACTCCCTGACAATACATTATGGTTTACTGTTCGCTCTTAAACAAGGAGCACAATTATGACCACTAACGTAATCGAAGTTATCACTTTTAAACTAAATAACGACACAGATTTGGCACAATTTCATATCGCCAATAATACCTTCCAAAACTTTATCGACAAGCAACCAGGAGTGTTTTATCGCTCACTTGCTAAACAAGCAGAAACCCAGCAATATATTGATGTTATATACTTTGCGACTCCCGCAGATGCGAAACGAGTGAGTGATATGTTTTTTGAAAACGAGCAGTGCCAACAATTTGCAGCATTAATTGAAAAACAAAGTGTACAATTAACCCATTACGAAGTATTAAGCCAAACAGCTTGCCAGCAAAGTTGAGCTACCTAAAGTCTGAGTTAAATTACTTCCCAAAAATCCGCTTAAATACATTAACTTAAACGATAAAGGATACGTTCGTGCATAAATCAGAGCGGCTGTTTCAATTAGTAAATATGCTAAAAGGTCGCCGCTTTGCGGTTACTGCAAATGAACTTGCTAACCGACTGCAAGTATCTCAACGAACCATTTATCGCGATATTCAACACCTTCAAAGTTCTGGCGTGCCCATTGAAGGTGATACGGGGGTGGGTTACCTAATAACACACTACGATCTTCCCCCAATGATGTTTACATTAGAAGAATTACAAGCGCTTCTACTAGGTAGTAAAATGGTGAGTGCATGGACTGACCCACAATTAGCTGCCAAAGCCCAAGCTGCAATAGCTAAAATAAATGCCGTATTGCCTGAAAAGCTAAAACAGCAAGTCGAAGAATTACCTTATTTAGTATCGGCCTTTAACCATGATAAAACCCATCAAGAAATTACATTGCAACTTCGTAAAGCTATTACCAATAAAACCTGTATTGAATTTCATTACCTAGATGTTAACCAGCAGCCAAGCCACCGCATTGTAGATCCTCTTGGGCTCGTATATTGGGGCGCAAAATGGACGCTCATCGCTCACTGCCAATTACGTAATGACTATCGTGAATTTCGCTTAGATCGCATCCAAAGCATTACCTCACTAGCGAATACATTCAACACCAGTTCACACAAAAGTCTCTCACACTATATTGAGTTAGTTAAAGCAAAATACCACGTTGATATTGATTGCCCGGAAAATAAATAAATTACCAACAACTGGTGATCTGATTGTTTTAACCTATCAGAGCAATCAACATAAACAATTTCCCAAAAACCCATTCATTAACCATACTTTGTACAAGTCATTAACGGGGAGAGACCCAAATGTTAAATACAAAAGTAAAAGATTTTATGCAACGCAAACTACCCAATATCACACCTGAAACTGAAATGACTACGGCGATTTCAGAATTACAAAAACTCAAACTGATGGGGGCACCTGTATTTAATGAGGATAAGTGTTTAGTAGGTTTTATTTCTGAACAAGAACTACTAAAGCCATTAATGCAAAATAGTTATTTTTGTGATGGCGTAGTCAAAGTAGCTCAGCTGATGCAAACTGATGTGGTTACCGTCAGCGGTGATACCAATATTATTGAACTAGCCGAACAAATGAAAACGGGAAAGCCAAAAAATTACCCTGTTGTAGAGGGCACAACGGTGATTGGTATGATTGGCCGAAGCGATATTCTTAAAGCTCTTTTTGACAACTACTTAAGCTGTCAAAAAGAACATTAGGTGGCGTACGTCGCTGCTATTTAGCAGCGGCACTCTGTTTTAACTGTTGCTTTTCAGCATCACTCAAATAGGCTATCTCGAGTGCATTTACTTGCGCTTTTTCCATGTCAGCTTGCGTCAGACCAGCCGCTGGTGCGGCAACTGCATATTCATGCTCAATTTCAATGCCTTCAACAGCAGGATCATCCGTATTAATACACGCTAAAATACCATGATCTAAAAAGCGTTTCAGTGGATGCACATCTAAGCTAGCAACGGTACTCGTTTGCACATTACTGGTTAAGCATGATTCAATGCCTATGCGATTATCTCGCAGGTAGTCCATTAGCTTTACATCTTCAATCGCTTTTACACCATGGCCAATACGCTCTGCTCCAAGCTCATTAATTGCTTGCCAAATACTTGCAGCACCAAGTGCTTCGCCCGCATGAATAGTAGCGGCTAGGTAGGCATTTCGGACCTGTTTAAAGTGATCAACAAATAGCTCTCCCGGAAAACCAATTTCATCACCGGCTAAATCTACAGCCACTAAATCATTTTTAAATGCAAGCAACGCATCAAGCTCTTGTTGACAAATTTTGGTGCCATAAGTACGTGACATAATGCCAATTAAATTAGCTTTAACACTGCTGCTTTGAGTGGCACTTTTTATACCATCAACCACGGCTTCTACAACGCCTTGCGGATGCAGCCCTTGGCTTTGCGCCATATAATAAGGGCTAAAACGAAGCTCAACATAATCTAAACCTTGCGCTTGTGCATCTTCAATGTTTTCAATTGCAATACGACGACAGGCATCATAATCACCCAGTACGGCGACACCCCAATCTAATTTTTGCAAAAAGGCCATTAGGTTTGGTTCTGGATCAATGACTTGCACATGCGGTATTAGCGCCGCCACATTATCGGCGGGTAATTTGATATTGAACTGACGGCCCAAATCAAGAATAGTTTGCGCACGAACATTACCGTCTAAATGGCGATGGATATCTAGCAAAGGGAGTTTTTTATTAATCATAATTAGCACTCAGTCAGTTAAATTTGCGCGGATCATACGCACTTAAATAGGTAATTCAAGTTTAGATGATTTTGTTTTCTTTATTGAGGTCATTTGTCTGCATGACAAAGATGAAAACATTTAAAATAAATGCCAAAAACTCTTTATACACTTATTGTAAATAATGCCACATCGTTTTAAATAATTTATCAGCATCAATTGGTTTAGTTAAGTAGTCGTCCATACCTGTTGCTAATGCTTTTTTCGCATCCTCATCATGCGCATTTGCTGATAAGCCAATAATAGGCAACTCGCTCATAAATAGCTCATTACGAATAACCTTAGTCGCTTGTAAACCATCCATATTAGGCATTTGAATATCCATAAGAACTAGGTCATAAGGTGTCTGTGACACTTTTTCAATCGCCTCAAAACCATCATTAGCAATATCCGCAACGCACCCTTTTGTTTTTAATATTGCAGTTGCAACATGTTGGTTTAGGGGGTTGTCTTCTACTAATAATATTTTAAAATCAACAAACGATAAGCTGCTTGTATCTATATCGTTGAAGCGTGTTTCTAACTGCTCTGTTTTTGCTAGCGGTGAAATGCGTGGCAAAGTAAAAGTAAATGTAGAGCCCAGCCCTTGTTTACTTTCCAGGCCTATTGCCCCTCCCATTAACTCAACCAGCTTCTTGCAAATACTTAAGCCTAAGCCTGTACCACCATACTGGCGTGAAGTAGAACTGTCAGCTTGTGCAAACGGTTGGAATAATTGCTGTTGAGCATTGTCGTTAATACCTATGCCTGTGTCATTCACACTAAAATAAGTAACGCTCTCACTTTGCCATATTTTTAATGTGATAGTCCCTGCTGCGGTAAACTTAATGGCATTATTTAGTAAGTTTAATAACACTTGCTTTAGCCGAATTGGATCGGTATCTATCTGTAATTGTGCGCCACGATCTAACTCCAACTGCAAGTTGAGTGCTTTAATATCCGCCTCAAATTGCACTAAGTTCATAACCTCATCAATAAGGTGATTAACCTTTATGGGTTCTTGTGCTAAATCAAGCTTATCGGCTTCCATTTTTGAATAGTCGAGCACATCATTCAGCACCCTCAAAAGCACGCTAAGTGCACCATCAGCTTGTTCTATGTAACGGCGACCTTGTTGCCAATCTTGCTGTTGCAACGCTAAATAATGCAAACCTTTAATACCGTTTATTGGTGTGCGTACTTCATGACTCATGTTCGCTAAAAATTGGCTTTTGATTTGACTCGCTTCATCTGCTTTTTGTTTTTCTTGACGTAAAATCCGTGTTTGCTGAGCGACTTGCTCCCTCACCTGAATATTAGTACCCGTTACTGATATCAAGAAGGTAATTAACAACCAAACAAATAACATACCCACTATTTGTGCAAGCCAATACATGACCCATGATGTTTTTGATTTAGGCTCAAATAGCTGCACTTGCCAAATACGCTTTCCAAGTAAAAGTTGATACTCGTTTAGCAATTCAACATTCGCACTTTGAGTTTGATAAATTAATTGCTGATCATTCTCATCTGTTACATCGTAAAAATGGGCGCTTATTTTACTGTCATGATTAAACCATAACGATTGAGATAAGCGCGATAAACTCACCACCCCAACAACAAACCCTTTAAAATCACCCTGAGTATCTAAGTCTCCAAACACAGGGAAGAAAAACAATACACCATTACCATCAGCATTACTTTGGACTAACCCTATAGGTTCACTTATTACCAATTCATTCAATGCTTTTGACATCATTAACGCATCATATCGCTGCTCATTGGAAGCCAAATCAAACCCAAGTACAACCTCATTTCCTACTATTGGATGGGCATATTGCACAGGGTAGTACTCATCTCGCATTGAGACAGGCTGCCAGCTTTGTCCTGATGACTTTTCTTTAATATAAAAATCATCAACCCCTTCAAGCTGAATACCCTGTTGGTATTGGGTTAGCTCGGCTTTAGTAACACGCGGTACCCATTCAAATGCTAAAATTTCATGGCTATAATCCAACTGCTTTGAAGTGAAGCGCTTAAACTCTTGGTAATTAACCCCATCACTACTGGCAAAAAAGGTAGCGAGAAGAGTCAAATGCCCTGTTATTTCAGATATTTTATGATTGATTTCAGATTGCACAGCAGCAATCTTAGCACTTTGTTTTTGAATGTTTTTTTCTTTTTTGACACTAGCCGCAGCGTAAAAACTCAGGCTAATCACCATATAGATAAATAACGAAGGGAGAATAACCTGTAGTCGATGGCGCATTTGTGAATAATTGAACGCTGCCAATATTAGCGGTGTAAAAATCAACACCCCTATACTGTCGCCAATCCACCATGCTATAAAATTATCAACGGCGACATGGGCAGGAATAACCTGATTATAAACCAACAGTGTAGTGCCTATTGACGCTGCAATAACACAACAAATAGGGCCTGCAACAATTAAGCTATGAACGCTGCGTTTTAAAGATGATAAATCTAAAGGGGCTTTAATTACATTTACAATGAGGTAGCTACCAAACCACGCCTGAAAAGTTGCAGCTAAAGAAACTATTAAAGCCTGAAGGAATACTTGCCAATGTAATATATCAACAACACGATCAAGGTGAGCAAGATTAGTAAGCAGTGCACCGAGCAAAATCCCCGCTAAAGCTCGGCGCCCACATAATAAAAAACCAGCTAAAGCGATACCCGATGGCGGCCATGAAGCAACAGCATATCCATCAACAGCCAATAATAAATTACTAAAAAAACCAGTCGTAAAATAAGCAAAAGCAAGGCTAACAGTCAGAGTAAATATATTCTTCATATGCTCTGGCGCTCCTATGCCGATATAAGCCTATTTAGATTATAGGTAAAGATCCAGCGCTTTTTGTGGCTGTGCACTTTTACTATAACTAAGCTGAGCTTGTGCTAAGTAATCTTTACTGTTTTCAGGGTTTAACGCCTTATCAAATACACGTGCAGCAAGCTCGTATTCGCCATGTGCATTCGCTAAACACGCTAGCGATAGTAATAAGTCTTGATTATCTGGTTCTTTTTTCAGCGTATCTTGTAAGCTCGCCTGTAATTTCAGCGCATCTCCCGGTGCAGAAACGTTTAATACTTTGGCAAGATCATTATGTTGCTCTGATTTTTTAAGCATTTTTAATAAAGTTAGCTCAATTTCATTTAAACGCCCTACTTTTGCCATCACAGATAAATAAGCCATATGCGCTTTTACTTTCAAGCTTTTTGAGAGCTGTTGATATTTATCAATTAACTGCGAGTGCGGCTGTGCCATAAAATAAGCTGTGAATAATGACGACCACTGTGTATCGGTTAATGCTTGTTTACTTAATAAACGTGGCATAAATTGCTCAAGAGCCGTCCACTTTTGTTGTTGAACTAACACTTCCGCGTACATTTTCAGCTCTAATGCAGTTGCTTTTTTAGCTTCTGCTAATGCTTTTAAATCACCAGTCACCGTACTGCAATCGCCTGTGGCTAACCAAAGTTTAGCTGCTTTTAATTGATTTTCTGCTGAAATTTTCTCAAGTAAGGTAATTGCTTTATTTATCTCACTTTTTTGCAAAGCGGCTTTGGCTAATAAAGCATAGCGTACATCATGCCAATTATCTGCCACACTATTGTTTTCCAGCGCAAGCTCTAACTGCTCACTATCGCTGTTAATTAAACTCCAAATACCTTGTTCAATGGCTGCTTGCTTGCGCTCTTCACTGCGAGCAAAAAAGCGATGACGAGTATTACTGTATAAAGACCAAACATAGCGAATGAGTTTATAAGTAACATACAGTCCAAGTGCAATAACTAAAAATGCCGCACAAAAAGCAACAATTGAGCCCTCTAATGTAGTGTGATTAAACGAGATAAGTACATAGCCAACTTCACCGATTAACAAGGGTGATACAGCAAGCAAAATTGCAATGGCTAAAATAACCAAAATAATGCGTATCATTGTGCCCACTCCTTGACCTGCTCAGTACTTTTCAAAGTGATTTCAGGGCTAAAGTTTAGTGACTCTTTATTTAAGCCTGCCAATGTTTTAAGTACACTTTGTGTATGTGGATCATCTTGCTTAAAGTAATCACTCACTAATACATGAGCTTGATTTAAAGCGGTAAAATATATACTTGCTTGTTTAGTTAAAAGTGCATCTTGCGCTTGAGATAAATACAGACTTAAACGCTGCTTAATTAAATGACGCTCTTGCTCTGTTAATAAAGGCTCAATTGCAATATCTTCACGTTGACGAATTTTAATAAAATTATCTTGCAGCTGTTCCCATGTTTTAGCTACGTTTTGTTGCCAGTCACTGACATCTTCACTCAAAGCATCTTGCTTCGTCGTAATTGCTACTTGTGGTAACGCCACCGCATTAAAATCTAACTTATCTATTTGTTCTAACACACCGTGAAGTTGTAAATAAATCGCTTCAGCAGGGATCGGTTTTACGATACTAAGCGCTTGCATATCACTATGAATTGCTTGGCGAATAGCACCGGTTCCTGGATGCTCTGCTAGCAAAGCATCTAATCGCGCCAGCACTGCGGCTGCACCTTTATAATCTTTCTCAGCCCATAACTTAAACTCGGCCATGCGTTGTAAACTTGTGACTTCGTGCGGATTAAGGCTGTATGCTTGTTGCTGAGCACGTTGCAATGCACTCTCTAGTTGCTTAGCTGTATTATCCGCATTCTCAGCCAAACTAGCAGCTACTTTTTGCTCACTATTAAATAACGCTTGTTGCAGTGTTTGCTGCGCTGCTTTCACTGCTTGCAATTCTTTACTCAATAATTGATTGTCAGCAGATAGCTGAGTAACTAATTGATTGGCTTGCTGCTCTGTATTAAATTTTTGATAAAATTGATAACCCACACCCGATGCAACAATTAGCGAGATAAGCAACGCTAAGCTGCCTGTTTTACTTATTTTTTGTTTATTATTTTGGTTCATCATGGGTTCTTTTTTAGCAGCTGGAGAAGTTGCCGCTGACTTTGCTGTTTGATTAGTTGATGATGCTGTTTTTACTTCAGCTGCCAGTGTTGTTGGCTTTGCATGTTCGCTCATAGTATTACCTTGACTGATGCAGGTAAACATAGCGCTATCGCTCGCACCTGCAGCAATGTGAATATTTTCCGAATTTACATGTTGTAGCTTGAGGTGTTCACAAATACGACTGCTAGCAACATAAAACTGGCACTGTCTTAACCATTCTAGTTGTTTTAAAGGAAGTTGATTAAAAATAGCATCAACCGCCGCATTACTAGTAATGACTATACCTTTAACATTAAGGCTTTGCCAGTGGTCTAGCCAGTTGCTTGGTTCCCCTTCGATTGGGGCTCGCTGATAAATCACTAAGTTATTTAAAAAAGCACTGCGCTGCTTTAATATTTTAGCTATTGTAGGACGACCATCTTTCCCCTTAACAAGCACAATATTTTGCCCGTCAATCTGTTGCAGCGACTGTAATGCAAGTAAACCTTCCGAATCATGCTGCTTAGGCACCGCGGCACGCACACCAAACCCTTGCCAAATGGCCTCTGCGGTTTTTTCACCTACAGCGTAAAACTGCGCTTTGGTGTTTATATCTGGTTTAAGTGCTAATAAAGCTTTGACCGCATCTTGGGAGATAAAAATAATTTTATCTGCGTTCAACAAAGGGGTTAATTGAGCGCTTTGTAGTGTGAAGTAATCAAGTGTTAAAACTGGAAATAAGGTCGCCTGATAACCCCCTTGCAGCAGCTTTTCTGCAAGGTCAGCGCCTTTTCCCTCTGGGCGAGTTATCAGGATATGTGACATTTATGCGTCTCGGTATACGTCAGCTAAAATTTTATCTGCACCTAATGCTAGTAATTGCTCAGCTAATTGCACGCCCAACGCTTCTGCATCAATCGTGTTACCGCTAATGTCAGCGCGTAGTATTTCACTGCCATCGATAGCACCCACTAAGCCACGAAGATGAACCTGTTCGCCATCAACTAAAGCATAGGCACCAATAGGAACTTGACAACCTCCTTCTAAACGACGATTCATAGCACGCTCAGCATTCACGCGAATACGCGTTTCACTGTGCTCAAGTGGTGCAAGCAATGCTTTGGTAGCCTCGTCATCAATACGACACTCAATACCAACAGCCCCTTGTCCATTGGCCGGTAGCGATACTTCAGGCTCAATAAACGCTTTAATACGCTCATGCATGTCAAGACGAATCAAGCCAGCCGCGGCTAAAATTATCGCATCGTATTGGCCGTCATCAAGCTTTGCTAAACGGGTATTTACATTACCGCGTAGATCACGAATCTCTAGATCCGGGCGCAACGCACGAATTTGACACTGACGACGCAAGCTTGAAGTACCCACAATTGCACCTTGTGGTAACTGCGCAATATCAGCGTATGTATTGGACACAAACGCATCGCGCGGGTCTTCACGCTCACAAATCGTGTGCAGCGCTAAACCTTCTGGAAAATCTACAGGCACATCTTTCATTGAATGCACGGCAATATCAGCACGGCCATCTAACATAGCTTGTTCAAGCTCTTTAACAAATAACCCTTTTCCACCAATTTTAGCCAGAGGTGTATCTAAAATAATATCCCCTTGAGTCGACATCGGCACGAGCTCAACAGTAATGTCTTTATGAAAATGCTCAAGTTGCGCTTTTACAAATTCTGCCTGCCAAAGTGCTAAGGCGCTTTTTCGGGTTGCTATACGAACGAGTTTATTTGTGTTTGTCATAATAAAAAGTATCCAATTTATGTTCTTTACTTAGCCCTGCGCTGCAGCGTTTATCTGGCTAATATACGAAATTCTTTTTGTGCTAATAAGTGACCTTGCTGATCAATCACGTCAACACGCCAGTGGCCAAGTTGCTCTGATAAAATATGCTTCTTTGAATAAGTACGATAACGCGGTGATGTGACATCAAGTTCAATACTGGCCATTATTTCGTTTTCATAACGCCAAACATGGGTCACTTTTTGCCCTTGTAAATTTTTAAGCTCACTAAAAAAAGCTATAGTATCAACAAATTCACCAATTCGAATATCCGCTTTTAAGACATTAACAGGCTCGCGCCCCACTACATCACGCGTCAATACTGCTCGGCTTACTTTGTCTGTATCTATTTTTGCACCCAACGCAACACTTGCAACATGGGCGGTACTGGCAAAACTTTTTGGCTGAGCGACTGTTGAATCAGTCTCATCTGATACTGTCGTAATGTCAGCTTCAATATTCAGTGCTGTTGTTTCACTTAGTTCTGACTCATCGTTATTAGCGCTCTGTAAATCGATGGCATGTTCAATCTCAGCCATCGAGTTATTTGTAATTAGCGCAGGCTCAACCTGCACATCATCACTTTGTTCAATTATAGGCGTAACGAAAGGGAGATCTTCATCAGCACCCTTCGTAGAAACTAATATCGGTACGTCATTTGACACATTAGGCAGATCATTTTGCTCAGCATTAACCGAGCCCAATAGGCTATAAGTAAAAACAACTAATGCAAATAAACCCAGTAAAGTTACAGTGGCAATGCGTTTCCAATGCCATTGATAGGTTACTGACGGTGCACTTGGTTCTGCACGCCTCATATTTGCTGTAATTACTATTTTTTGTTTCATTTTAGCCTCGGTTACTCAACACTATTAACTTAAGCGAGCAATTAACCATTGGCGAATAGCCGCTAGTTCTTCCCCACAAACCTGATGGCCCATTGGGTATTCTTGCCAACTTACATCCATGTTATGCGCTGATAATATGTCAAACGCATGACGACCCGCGCCGTAAGGCACAACCTGATCTTGGCTTCCATGAGCCATAAATACAGTTAAGTCTGTATGTTTTGCTTCTGCGGTTAATTTCTCTGGCACGCACATATACGTTGAAAGTGCCATTACTCCTGCAAGCTTTTGCTCTAAACGTGGAGCTAAATGCAGTGAAACAACACCGCCCTGAGAAAAACCAGCCAATATTATTTTATCTGCTGGAATACCTTTTTCAATCTCATGGCTGATCAACGCTTCAACTTTGGCGGCAGATTCCCGTACCCCAGTTTCATCCGCACGTTTATCAAGATCCATTGATTTAATGTCATACCACGAGCGCATTTCCATGCCACCATTAATAGTGACGGGTTGCACCGGCGCATGTGGAAATACAAAGCGTACGCCTAAATCATCAGGAAGTGAAAGTTGAGGTGCGACCGGTAAAAAACCATCACCAGAATCGCCTAGGCCATGTAACCAAATAATCGTTGCTTGATGCTTTGCTTTAGCTGGATATTCAACAAACTCTAAACTCATAATTCAGACTGCCATTGTACAGGTTGGCCGGCTTGACGAGTTGTTGCTTCATTCATAAACTGCCAAAATTCAGCACCAGAGCGGTTATCTATCCATTTATCGCCACGTAATTCAAAGTGGTGACCATTAAATTTTGTTGCAACCCATACTTGATGTAATGGTGCTTGCTTATTAATTACAATTTTACTGCGATCGGCAAAAATAATCTCCAAAATACCTTGTGCAGATTCATAATCAAGATCGGCTTCACAGTCATCCACTTGCTCTTCAATTGTGAACATAAGTGCTTCGGCTAATTGGTGGTATTCATGATCAGTCATTATTATTTCCTTTACGGCAGTAGGATAAATTTGCTTACGGTTAGTGTAACAGGAATAAAATCATCCGCGAATAGCTGCATTTTTTAGATATTCTGTTAATCTGCGATTATAAAGCCAGCAACACGATTAATCTAATGAAAGAGATGCATCTTAAAAAATTAAAACGACTTTCCCCTCTTGGTGTACTACTTATCGCTTTAGCTGGTTGCGGACAAAGCGGACCACTGTATTTGCCTGAAGAAAATACGCAGCCAAATCAAACAGAACAAGTAACTGAATCAGTAGCAAACCAAGACACGCCAACAACCGAATCGAAACAGGACTAACAAATGGACTTTTTTGACTATAAAAATAATCAGCTGCATGGCGAAGACATCGCTGTCAGTGACATAGCAGCACAATATGGTACACCTTGTTATATTTACTCACGCAAAACATTTGAACGTCACTACCTTGCGTTTGCACAAGCGGCTAAAAACCATAAAAATTTAGTGTGTTATGCCGTTAAAGCTAATTCAAATATTGCAGTATTAAATGTATTGGCTCGCTTAGGTTCTGGTTTTGATATTGTCTCTAAAGGTGAGCTTGCCCGTGTTATTGAAGCGGGTGGTGACGCCAGTAAAGTGGTTTTTTCCGGGGTTGCAAAAACAGCTGACGAAATTGCTTATGCGCTAAAGCTTGGAATTAAATGCTTTAATGTTGAATCTGTATCTGAACTTGACCGTATATCTGAAGTAGCCAGTGAGCTTAATTTGGTTGCGCCAATTTCGATTCGTGTTAATCCTGATATTGATGCAAAAACTCATCCCTATATTTCAACTGGCTTAAAAGAAAATAAATTCGGTATTGATATTCTCACTGCAGTGAGCGTTTATCAATATGCCGCTTCATTACCTGGTTTGAAAATCACCGGTGTTGATTGCCATATTGGCTCGCAGCTCACCGAAATAAAACCATTTTTAGAAGCGTTAGATAAAGTACTCGCCCTTATTAATGACTTAAAAGCCAATGGTAT
The DNA here is from genome assembly GCF_001298125.1 of Pseudoalteromonas porphyrae. Lineage (NCBI taxonomy): Bacteria > Pseudomonadati > Pseudomonadota > Gammaproteobacteria > Alteromonadales > Pseudoalteromonadaceae > Pseudoalteromonas > Pseudoalteromonas porphyrae. The sequence continues at coordinate 39,772 of NZ_LHPH01000011.1, forward strand.
TGAGCTAAGTCATTTAGATATTGGCGGTGGTTTAGGCGTGCCATACAATGGTGAAACACCACCACATCCAAGTGAATATGTGGCTCATATCACTGACCGTTTAACTGACTACCAACACCTAGAGCTGATTTTTGAACCCGGCCGTGCCATTGCCGCCAATGCTGGGATTTTAGTAACAAAAGTTGAGTTTATTAAGCAAAACCAAGATAAGTTCTTTGCAATAGTTGATGCGGGCATGAACGATATGCTGCGCCCTGCGTTATATCAAGCATGGCAAAATATTGTGCCGGTAACGCCACGCAATGACGATACCCCCACACACAACTTTGATATTGTTGGGCCGGTATGTGAAACAGGTGACTTTTTAGGTAAAGACCGCATGCTTGCACTACAACAAGGGGATTTACTTGCCCAACGTAGTGCCGGTGCTTATGGTTTCACAATGAGCTCAAATTACAACTCGCGCCCGCGCGTAGCTGAAATTATGGTTGATGGCGAACAAAGCCATTTGATACGCGCTCGTGAAACTGTCGAAAGCTTATGGCAGGGCGAGAAAATTTTACCATAAACTTTTTGTAACACGGCTGCTCTGTGGCATGATTAGCGCAGAGCAAATCCGAATTAGAGCGCTATGTTAGTTAATTTTTCCAAAATGCACGGCCTAGGCAACGATTTTGTTGTAATTGATAACATTACACAAAACGTTTTCTTGTCACGAGATCAAATAAAAAAACTGGCCGATCGCCATTTCGGCATTGGCTTTGACCAATTGTTAATGGTTGAAGCGCCCTATTCTCCCGATCTTGATTTTCACTATCGTATTTTTAATGCTGATGGCAATGAAGTCGAGCAATGTGGCAATGGTGCCCGCTGTTTCGCCCGCTTTGTGCGGATGAAAGGCCTGACCAACAAACACAAAATTACTGTGTCTACAAAATCAGGTAACCTCACCCTGTATATCGAAAAAGACGGCCAAGTGACCGTTAATATGGGGCACCCTAATTTTGAGCCAAGCAAAATCCCGCTTAAAGCCACTAAACGTGAACTGACATATATTATTCGTGCACAAGAACACACTGTTTTTAGCGGTGCGGTCTCAATGGGCAACCCTCACTGCGTATTAGAAGTTGACGACATAGTAACAGCCGATGTCAGCACGTTAGGACCATTGCTTGAGAATCACGAGCGCTTTCCGCAGCGCGTAAATGTAGGTTTTATGCAAGTAATAAACGAAGAGCACATTAAATTAAGAGTGTGGGAGCGCGGCGTAAACGAAACACTAGCCTGTGGTACAGGCGCATGTGCTGCGATGGTCATTGGCCAAATTCAAAATAAGCTAGCCACCACAGTGCAAGTTGACTTACCAGGCGGAAGTTTACAAATTCGCTGGCAAGGTGAAGGTCACCCAGTGCGTATGACAGGCCCTGCGGAGCATGTATTTGATGGTCAAGTTGCCTTATGAGTAACATTCCCAGTAAACTAACAAATGAACAAGTTAGTGAGTTTTTGCTAGAAAACCCTGATTTTTTACTGCAAAACCCAGCACTGTTAACGCAACTTGAATTGCAACAGCATGCTCAAGGCGCCACCTCTTTAGTGCATATTCAGCAGCGTCAATTGCGTGAACATAATGCAATGTTAAAACACAAAATTGATGAACTTATTGAACACGCAAAAGAAAACGAGCAAATTTATAGTTTATTTAGTGAGTGCCACCGCCAACTGTGGACTAATTATGACTTTAAAACGCTAGCAGTAAACTTACGTAATATTATTTGTACCAATGCGGCTATTAGTGAATGCCATTTACTTAAGTATGACACTAAGTTTGATGATTTAATTACACATCGCTTAATGAACGATGGTACGTACCTTGGCCGTGTAAGCCAGCAAGAACGCGATTTACTGTTCCGCCCACAAACACAATCAACTGCGCTTTACTTAATTGGCAATAGTAAACACCCAGTGGCTATTTTGGCATTTGGCAGTGATGATGCAAACCACTTTGAACCCGCCAAAGACAGCCTGTTTGTGCTTGAATTTGTACGCTCATTACAATTGAGATTACTGGAACTTGAGCTGGCATGATCGAGCCGCAGCCGCCAAGTGTTGATGAATTGCATGAGCAATTAAGCGACCAGTGGCGCACACCTATTCAATCATTTAGTGATTATCTGCGTTTTGAAAGGCAATACTCTCCACACACGATCACCCAATACACCACGCAACTGAACTTTGCTGCGTTGTATTTCAGTAAGCTATGCGATGATTGGTCAAGCGTACAAGGTGAACATATTCGCCGCTACAGTATGCAGCTCAGAAGCAAGCAACTGAGCGGGCGTACAATTAGTTTAAAGCTCAGCTGCATTCGTAGTTTATATAAATTTTTAAAAGCTAAAAATATCGCCCAACAAACACATTATCATAACCCTGCAGAGGCAATTAAAGGCCCTAAATTTGCCAAGCCATTACCTAAAAATCTTGATGTAGACCAAATGGCACGGTTACTTGATATTCAAGATGACGACCCTCTTGCGATTCGTGATCAAGCGATAATGGAATTAATGTATTCTTCTGGCCTACGTATAAGTGAGTTAGTTGGTGCTAACCTACAAGATATAAACCGCAGCGCCAAAGAAATTTTAGTACGGGGTAAAGGCAGTAAAGAACGCTTATTACCCGTAGGCGGTAAAGCATTAGAATCATTAAATAAATGGCTAAAAATACGCCCTCAATTTGCTCATCCTGACGAAATTGCGGTATTTGTTAGCAGTAAAAAATGCCGAATATCAGCACGTCACGTTAGGTCACGCATGCAAGAATGGGGAATAAAGCAAGGCATAAGTAGCCAAGTCCACCCGCATAAATTACGCCACTCTTTTGCATCTCATATTTTAGAATCTTCTGGTGACTTACGCGCTGTGCAAGAGTTATTAGGGCATAGCAGCTTATCCGCAACACAAGTTTACACTCATTTAGATTTTCAGCATTTAGCAAAAGTGTACGATAACACGCACCCTCGCGCCAAAAAGCGCACAGACCCAGAATAAGGAGCTTTTATGATCCGCTTTAATCGTGCTATTTCCCCTTTTTCCGTGCTTAGTTTTGACTTAGACGATACCTTGTATAACAATCGCCCCATCATTAAAGCCGCCGTACAGGCGCAGTTTGACTATTTAAACTCACTCACTCAGTGGCAAGCACAAGGTAGACATTATTGGCAACAATGCCGTGACCAAGCAGCTCAATCAAATCCCGCTTTAATTGATAATGTAACCCTATGGCGTAAACACACGCTTATGCTAGGGTTAAGTAAAATTGGTTATCAAGATGCTGAACTCGAATATCATGTAAATAATGCCTACACAGCATTTACTGACGCGCGCAGCAATATTGTCGTCAGTGAACAGGTACTCGAATTACTCTCCCAACTAGCTAAGCAATATCGCTTAATTGCTATTACAAATGGCAATGCTGATGTTGAACAGTTTAACTTAAAGGGAGTGTTTGAACTCGTATTACAAGCTGGCATGCATGGAAAAGCCAAACCACACCCAACCATGTTTGAGCAAGCTTGCGCGTATTTAAATGTCGCTCCACAGCAAATTTTACATATTGGTGATAGCTTAGATTCTGACGTACACGGCGCTCATAATGCAGGTTGCCAATCTGTGTGGTTAAACGATCAGCATATTAATTATGCTTACAAGGGGTTACCTGACATAGAAATTGCGAATGTGTTTGCTCTCAAGCAATTACTTAATTCTGCATCAGGGCAATAAAAACAGGATGCAAAGCACGCTATACGTCAAAGTCATCACACTGTTATTATTGGCCTCAGTCGCTTTAAATGGCTATTTTTTATGGCCAAAAGAGCAGGTGCAATTAGCATCAAAGCCAACGTTAATAACACACGAAAACACCTTGATAAATGATAAAAGCAAAACCAATCCGCTATATGAACAAGCCACAGCTGATTTTCAGCAACAGCGTTTTTCTCAGGCGGTTACAAGCTACCAAAAACTAAAAAACACACACCCTTTACACGCTGAGCGCCTTTATTTTCACTGGCTCGATACGCTCGATAATTGGCTTAAAAATAATGAGCTCACCGTTGCAGATACTTTTTTACAAGCGTTTTTAAACAAGTACCCTTATGATATAAAAATGCTACGTCTTAATGCTGAGCACTTAGTTAAAAATCAGCAAATTCATCAAGCGATTGTCGCGTTTTTTTCTTTAAATTCATTCGCAAATGAGAGTGAGCAAGCTGTTATTTTACAACGCTTACAGCAATTGACCTTCGCACAAATAAATACGTTGAGCAAACAACATGCTTGGCAAAAAATAGTTTCTCAAACTTCTGTGTGGCTTGATTATGATAACGACAATCCTCATTACTTACTCGCATTGGCAAATGCGTATTATCAACTCGATGATATAACCAGCTCACAATCAACTTTAGAGCGCTTTGCAGTGGAACACCCGCTACAAAAACAAGTTGATGAACTACAAATGCAGATAACACATGCACAAAGTGGTGTAGATTTAATCTCACTCAAATCATACGGCGCGCACTATTTATTAAACATGCAAATCAATAGCTCATTCAATACCGAGCTAATGATAGACACCGGCGCGAGCTATACGGTGATACCCAATACAGTATTTCAAGCATTACGACCAATACCAGACTATATTGATAGCATAAGAGTTAATACTGCCAACGGCCAAGCAATTGCGCAGCGCTATCAGGTAGATTCCATTTTAATTGGCAAACAATATATTGAGAACTTTGAAGTATTAGTAATTGATAGTCATAGTGACTATGGATTGCTTGGTATGAACTTTTTACAATTGTTTAAATTTAATATAAACCAACAAACTAATCAGCTAGAGCTAGCTAAATAATTAAGGATAACTATGACACTCAATGACTTTTTAAGTCGCCTAGCGGACGAACCACAGAATATCGCTTTTGCAGATACAATGGCCGTGATCGAAGCAAATTACACATTTACACCTAGCGCATTTAATAATCATGGGCTGAAAAGCACTGCAACTGAAAACAATGGTTCATGTAAAATTTTTGCTTTTGCCAAACTCAATCAGCTAACGAAACAAAACACCTTAGATTGCTTTGGCGAATTTTACCGTGATGATGTCTTGAAAAATCCGGATAACAACGACCATATGAACATTCGTACTTTTATGTTGGCACCAGAGGCAACACCGTTTTTAGGTCTCACTTTTGAACAGCAGCCGCTATCAGAAATAGCCTAAAATACCCTAGTGCGTGTTGATCTTTGTGGATTGAAATTTGTTCAATCTAGGGGCGATTTAATCGCGGCGCGAGGTTTGTAATCGAGTGGGCTCGATAACTGCTCCTGCGTTATTCTACTGGCTCACATCCATGTGAGAATAAGTAAAAGCCGAGCAAAGCTTCCGCGTCCTGCTCACGCCCCTTACCTACATCCGTGTAGGTAACAAACAGTCAATCGCCCCTAGGAAGAACCCTTTGGGCAACGCATGTCTGGCTTTATACTGCTGCAAAATTAATCACGAAAGGTCAACACGTCCTAATAGCGCGTTCTACATTGAATAGTCTCGCGCTACTAACAAATTTAGTATAAATGATTTTTACCATAAGGAACTTCTAACATATTGCTCGCTGTTTTTTCGCTTTGACCACACATTTCATCGTATGCACTGGTATGGCGTAACACCATTTGTGCGTAGCTCAAATGATCAAGGCGCTTTTGAATATGCAATGGACTCAGCCCTCGAATAAATTCACCTTTTTCGTCAGTGACATAATATTCAACGTTATTAATCATTACTGATACTTGGTATAACGCCATTTCCAATGAATGAACAATGACTTTTTGTAACGGTTGATGATCTTTAAGTTCTGATAATTTAATAGCCATGATCTGACCTTTTTAGTATTAGGTTAAATTATCTGTACGCAGGTTTGATATACTTTGATCAACTTAAAACCAAATGAATTAATTAATGACTGAACAAACTCGCCTTGCTAAATATATCGCTCATGCGGGTGTTTGCTCTCGCAAACAAGCCTCTCGCTTAATTGACGAAGGCATAGTAAGTGTTAATAACCGCCCAGCAAACCATATTGACCATGTTGATGATAACGACAATATACGTATCGATGGCAAACGAATTCAAGGGCGTGCTGCGTTAACCTATTTTGCTTATAACAAACCCGTTGGCATTGATTGTAAACTCAATCCAAATGATGCAAGTAGCCTCATTCACCATTTACCTAGTGGTACGCGTGTTTACCCCATTGGCAGACTTGATAAAGATTCCCGAGGCCTCCTAATACTCACTAACGATGGCGAGTTTTGTAATCAACTGATCCATCCTGACTTCCACCAGCCAAAGCGTTATTTAGTGACTGTTGATAAACCACTTGATGATAAATTTTGCCAAACAATGGCAAAAGGGGTGCCTGTTGATAAGCACATCACCTTGCCTTGCACAGTTGAAAAAATAGCTGAGCACCAATTTAGCATTATTTTAAAACAAGGCCTTAACCGACAAATACGTAAAATGGCGCATTATTGTGGCTATAAAGTTGTTGATTTATACCGTGAGCAAATTGCCGACCTTAATTTAGCGACTCTCAACTTAACTGAAAACACCCACCTTAAAATAGACAAATCTAACATTTTAAAAAATTAATTTATTTTTCATAAACTAGTTGCAAATTATGATTACAGGCGTAATCTGTTGTTAAAGATTACACTTGTAGGCAATATATTAATGATTGAGTTATCTAAAGCAGAATTTGAAGTGCTTGATGCCCTGTGGGTTAACTACCCTGCGACAGCAAGCCAAATTATCGAACGCTTAAGTGACGAAAAACAATGGCACGAAAAAACCATTAAAACTTTACTCGGACGCTTAGTAAAAAAAGGCGCTCTGAGCTTTGAAAAAGACGGTCGCCAATACATTTACACGCCTTGTATGGAGCGTGCTGAATACACACTAAAAGAAAGCCAAAACTTTATCGAACGCTTTTTTAGTGGCCGTATTGCACCTTTGGTAAGCGGCTTTGCTAAATCCGAGCAACTTTCTCAACAAGACATCAATGAGCTAAAAAAAGTGATTGATGAGTGGGAAAAACAGCAAAAGTAAGGGATTACTATGTTAGAAATTACCTTTAACTGGCTTATTGAACAGCAATTATTAATCAGTGTAATCATATTCAGTTTACTCATTTTAGAGCGCTATTCGCTTAAGTGGCTCAGTGCAAATTTTGTGTATAAGTTATGGTTATTACTACCCGTTGCACTGCTGCTCGTTAATTTACCCGCGCATTTAAAGCCATTACAAAACTCGATTATAAGCACGATGCTGATCACCCCAAATCAAGCACTGAACACTCATTTCAGTATTAGCTGGGCACTATTGTATAACGTAGTGCTTGGGCTATTGCTTATTGCTATGATTGTGACGCATCAGCGCTTTATCAAGCAATTAAGACTAACCAAGCTTAATGATGAACAACTGACTATCAGCAATCCTAATATACAGTTACTACAAAGTGAGGTCGTCAGTACCCCCATGGTGATTGGCCTATTTCGTACTCAATTAGTGATGCCAACCGATTATATGCAAAAAGTCGATAGTGCGTCATTAGCACTGATCATAGAACATGAAAAAGTACATATAAAACGCGCCGACAATTTATTCAACATGTTGCTATTAACAACCACCTTGGTGTTTTGGTTTAACCCATTAGCATGGCTTGGCTACATCAGCTTTAGGCGTTTACAAGAGCTTTCATGCGATGAAAAGGTACTCAAAAATAAAACCACCCAACAACGGATTTTATACAGTAAAGCGCTAGTAAACTGTGCTGCAAATACCCGCACCGGCTTAATGGCATATTCACACTATGGAGATAAAAACACGATGTTACAACGACTCAATCAAATCAAACACACTGGTAGTAGCTCAATTATTGCCAAAGGCGCACTCCTGATTTTTGCTGCGGGAATGCTAAGTAGCTTTGCTATTGCAAAACAACCTGATGGGATGAAAAAAGTGGATAAAATCACGCCAATTATCCGTATTGAACCAAAATACCCTACTCAAGCTGCCGAACAAAGTATAAGTGGCTCAGTAGTATTAAAATACGATATTAGCCCAACAGGAAAAACACTTAATGTATCGGTTGTCAGTGCTAGCCCTGACGGTGTATTCAATAAGGAAGCTAAAAAAGCGCTAAAACAATGGGAATATAAGCCGTCGGATTCAGGCTTTAAAGATTTGCTCGTACAGTTAGACTTTGCAATAAATGATGATTATAAATCAAAAGATTTAATAGAAAAAATTACGGTTGCTTCCAAGTAAGCATTTGTACCCAAAGACCCCAAAGCAAGCGCCTTGTTTAAGCCGCTTGCTTTGGCGTTTATACTGCAGCAAAATCAATCACGAAAGGTCAACACGCCCAAGTAACCTCAGCTTTTTAATCAACGTATTACATACTGACCGCAATCATTGCCACGGCAGAACCTAAGCCCACAAACCACACCAATGAACGTAATACATCTAAATTTAAGTAATAAAAAACACAATATAATACACGTGCAATAATATGGGTAATAGCGAGCAATTCGGTTACCTGATGAACACTGTTTGTCCCTAACACCACCGCCAAAGCCACTGCGAATACCGCCAAAGCTTCAAAACAGTTTTGATGTGCAGCTAAAGCTCTTGCGCCAAACCCTGTTAGCTTAGTTTGCTGGTCGCGCGGATGTTTATTATCGTAGCCATCGAGTTTGTTCATCGCGAACGCCACCGGAGCCTTAGCAAAGTAAGGCATCAGTACAGCAAGTAGTGCGCAAATAAGTAATGTCGTCATTGTTATTCCTCGTTAACCTGAATTCAAGTTAGTTAAAATTTTAATTAACTTAGCACAGCTAAACTCAACTCGTTATAACTTAAGGCACAATTCGAGTAATAAAAAAGCCGCGATTGCTTATATAAGCAATCGCGGCTAGCAATAACATCACAATAACTATAGCGCAGCGTGAGGTATTTGAAACTGTGGCATATTGTCGCAGTTGATGAATATTCATAAGCGGTAATCCTCCCTCGCTTTAAACTTCGCTGCCTGTTAACTTACCTCTCACTGCTATTTTTTTGTAACGATCATGATCTGGATATTTTTCACTTTTTTAGCCGCCTTTATGCAAGCGTGGCGTAATGCACTGCAAAGCAAATTAAGTAATGATATGAGTGTAGCGGGTGTAACATTAGCGCGCTTTATTGTTGCCAGCCCTATTGCCGCGATTTATCTTTATTCACTTTATCAATACCAGCCGACTGCTATGCCCTCATTTAATAATACCTTTTGGGCCTTTATTGTAGGTGCAAGTGTGATGCAAATTATTGCTACTGGTTTAATGGTTAAGCTATTTAAAATGAACAATTATGCTGTGGGTGCTGGGCTTGCAAAAAGTGAAGCGCTGGTTGCCGCAATTCTAGGCGTACTGTTTTTTGGTTCTGCACTGAGTTTACTCGGTTGGTTAGGGGTGTTTTTAGGCGCTATCGCTGTATTGATACTCAGCGGTATTACTAAAGTTAAACAGTTTAATTTAACCACCGCCTTGCTTGGGCTTGCCTGTGGCACGTGCTTTGCGCTTACTTCGTTGTGGGTGCGTGAAGCAAGCTTAAACTCGGGCCTATTATTTCCTCACTCTGCAGCATGGGTTTTACTGTTTGTGATCAGCCTACAAAGTATTATGTTATTTGTGTATTTAGCTATTAAAGAGCCGCACACATTAAAGCAAATGTGGCGCTATAAAAGAATGGTCAGCTTAGTGAGCTTCTTTAGCTGTATAGGATCAATTGGCTGGTTTAGTGCCATGAGTTTACAACATGTCCCCTACGTTAAAACGCTGGGGCAGGTAGAGGTTTTCTTTACCATGTTGATCTCGGTGTTATGGCTCAAACAGCCTTTAAAACGCCAAGATACCGCGGGGCTTGTATTAATCGCTATTGCCGCGATATTGGTAATGTTGCCCACCAATTAAATAACTTCCACTTAAATAAAAAGCGGCTCACCAAGTAGCCGCTTTTTATTTTTTAGTTATTCCACTTAATGACTTATTTTTAAGGTAATTACACCGCTGATAATCATTAATACACCGGCTATACGGCCAAATGTAGCGGCATCATTATAAAAAAGGATCCCCACTATAAATGTCCCGGCCGCGCCAATACCAGTCCATACAGCGTAGGATGTCCCCATTGAAATATCACGCTGTGCCAGCCATAACATAAAGCCACTGGCAACCATAAACGCCACGGCAACACCTATACCCAACCAACGATTTTCACCCTCTTGTGACATTTTCAATCCAACAGGCCAACCAATTTCAAGCAGGCCTGCGATAATTAAATACACCCATGCCATTTTTTAGCTATCTCTCTTTTTCAAAATAACGTCGTATAAGTCTTCACGACGATCTTTTAAGTTACGGACGGTGCCTTCGCTGTGGAGTACCTTTAACTTATCCATATCTAAATCACTGAATAACAGCATTTCAGTATTGGGAGTGGCCTCGTTGAGCGTCGCATCGTGTGGGAATGAAAAATCCGACGGAGTCAGTACGGCTGATTGCGAATATTGCACATCTAGGCTTTCTACTTCTGGTAAATTGCCGACAGAGCCTGCAATGACTACATAGCATTCGTTTTCAATGGCGCGAGCCTGTGCACAATGGCGAACACGTAAATAACTGTTTTTAGTGTCTGTCCAAAATGGTACAAACAGAATGTCGAGCCCTTGCTTTGCTAAAATGCGCGACAATTCAGGGAACTCTACATCGTAACAAATTTGAATACCCACACGCCCTGCATCAGTTTCAAACACCGCTATTTTATCGCCACCTTGGATCACCCAATCATTTTGCTCATGCGGGGTAATATGAATTTTACGTTGCTCATCAATTTTACCGCTACGGTGACATAAATAGCTGACATTATAAATTTTATCGCCTTCGGCAAGCGGCATTGAACCGGTAATTATATTGGCGTTATATTCAATCGCCATTCGCGACATCGCATCACGAAAAGTCTCTGTGTATTCAGCTAAATAACGAATTGCTTCGGTTTGATTTCTTTGTTCGCTGAGCCCCATTAATGGAGCATTAAAAAATTCAGGGAATAAAATAAAGTCACTTTTGTAATCAGATACTGTGTCTACAAAATACTCAACTTGCGTGAGCATTTCCTCAACCGATGCAACACTACGCATTTGCCATTGCACAGCACCAACTCGCACTATCGATTTGGTCGATTCGAGTACAGTGTCAGTTGGTTCAAACATAATGTTGTTCCACTCAAGCAACGTGGCATAACCAACCGAGTTTTGATCTTCAGGCAGGTACTTTTTAAGCAATCTTTTAACCTGAAAGTCGTTCGATAATTGAAAGCTCAATATAGGATCATACAGTTCCTTATGATCCACCTTGGCGATATATTCTGTTGGTGTCATTTCATCGCTGTGATTGTAATAACGAGGAATACGCCCGCCCGCTAAAATGGCTCGTAAGTTATACTGACGGCACAATTCTTTACGTGCATCATAGAGTCTGCGGCCTAAGCGCATACCTCGGTGAGTTGATGAAATAACAACATCAAGCCCATACAACGCATCGCCATCGGGGTCACTAAATACCCGATCATGACCGTCAACAATATCTTCGTAGGTATGTGGATTTGAAAAACGTGTGTAGTCAACTTGCACACTGAGCGCAATCCCTACTAATACACCATCATCAACCATACCTAATTGACCTTCTGGGAATTGGTCTATCAACCTAAAAATAGTATGGCTAGGCCATGCCCCGCCTAAATCAGGATAGGCTTGGTCCATCAATGTTTTAATTTGTGGATATTGTTCTTTTGTTAAGTTACAAATCTCTAGATGGGTCTTTTCTGCCGGCATACACAACTCCTTTAGGCGTAGGACATTAGTTTGTGGCCACCGCAGTGGCCAAATTTATTATTTTAAGCTTCGATAAAACAGTGTAGTAACGCGCTCTTTTGGTAACCACCCTGCAAATTCAATATTCAACTGGGCAAGAGGATCCGCTTTTAGTACATGTTCTAAACTGGCATTATCTTTCATCGCATTGAGCATAATTGCTTTTGCTCTAGCAACCAAGTCACGATATACCACCAGCTCTGAACGCTTGCTTAGCGGCCCATGACCAGGAATAATGTGCGTGTTATCGTTAATGCTTAGTAAAACATCGTCAACCGCATTTAATATGCCGTCAACACTACCACCACTGTCTACATCTACAAATGGTAAACCACCTGTATTAAAGAAGATATCACCCATGTGCACAATATTTTCTGATTCGAAAAAAACAACGGCATCGCCATCGGTATGCGCATGAGGGTAATGCTTGAGCTTGGCGTGCTCGTTATTGAAATGCAACGTTAAATCATCATTAAAACTGATGCGCGGTAAGTAGTCAGAGCCCACACCATGCTTTTCAGTTAATCGCTTATGTACATTATTATGTGCGATGACATGAGCCCCCGCTTTCGCAAAGTTTTCATTACCCCCAGTGTGATCGCCGTGATGGTGTGTATTTATGACAAACTGAGCACTGCCGGGTTTTAATTCAGTTAACGATTGCTTGATCTGCTCAGATAACGTTGCAAACTGGTCATCAACAATATAAATGCCATCGTCACCAACACTTGCAGCAATATTGCCACCTTGGCCAAATAATACATACACATGCTCACTGATTTTTTGTGTTTTAACAACGCTTTGTTCAGCATGACAACTTAAACTTAAAAGTGCTGACGTAATGAATACCGGAATTAATTTTTTCATTATTGTTCTCTTATTTTATATGTAGGATAAATATAGAACGTTATGCTCATTATTTTCGCTCAAATTAATTTTTTATCTCCTATACTTTTAAAATGACTCACTCACATTTAGGAGCCCTTTTGACAACATCAGAACAACCCCTACATGCAAGTCTTGATGACGTTGAGCAAGTGAAATTTCAAATTATCAAAAAAGTGGCGTACTTTGCCTTAGCAACCCACGTATTACTGATATTATTTTTTGCGCAAATTGGTGCTCTGACTTTAGCAATTGTCAATATTTTTAGTGTCCTTGCTTGGGGCTCTGGGATCTTTTTAATAAGCCAGAGGTTGCATGCATTAGCCTTGCGAATATTTTGCATAGAAGTGGTATTACACTCGATTTTGGCATGTGCAACATTAGGATTAGAGCTCGGTTTTCAATTTTATCTATGGACCATTTCGTCAATGCTGTTAGTTGATTATCAGCTTAAATTGAAGCAGGCTGTTATTTACAGTATGACATTAATAATTACCTTTGCTGGATTGTATTTTTTCTTTGCTGATGTCACTTACAACTATGCGTATGTATCACTTTTACCTTACATTAATATTATTAATATTATTATCGCCGGGCTTCCCATGATTTATGCATTTAGCTTGATCAGAGAAATCTCGATTTCCCAGCGTATTGAATTAACTGAAATGGCAGCAAAAGATCACCTTACTAAATTATATAACCGGCGTTTTGCTAAACAGTTAATTATAGAAACTCGTCAAAAAAGCATCATGGTCGACAACCAAATTTGTGTAGTTATGGCTGATATAGATATGTTTAAACAGATCAACGACACCTATGGGCATGATAAAGGTGATGCTATCTTAACGATTATTGCAAGCGCACTAACAAACCAATTAAATTCAACCGATATTATTGTACGCTGGGGTGGCGAAGAGTTCTTGATCGTCCTCGCTAATACTAATGAAGCGGATGCTTTTGTACGTATTGAAGCATTACGCAATCACATACAAGCGCTATCACTTTTATCTATTAAACCAAATCTAACCATTACTATGAGTTTTGGTTTAATAGAATGGCGTCCTTTGGCATCATTAGAAAAAACATTACAACAAGCCGATGCTGCACTTTATAAAAGTAAAAACGATGGCAGAAATATGACCACCATCGCCACACCAGAACAAGACTACATGATAGGTGTATAATTTAGACTTACAGGTGTTATTACAATTTGATGGTTCAGCTTTTGCGGTAATAATGGCGTGAGTTCCGCTGCAATATAGCCCATGAAACCCGCTCGATAAAAAGGTGATAACGGATGCCCAGATTGCCCTCCAGGAATAGCCATTACTGCTTTATCTAGGTGGCCTGGTTGAGCTATAAATCGCTGTGAAGCACCAAAGTTTGGCCCTTGCACTGCTGGCATAAAACTATCACCAAACCCTGCCGCTTTAGGCATATTTAATAAATTACTTAATTGAGGGATCTGCTTTGAAAACGGATGTTCAATGACTAATTCATTCACCTTACCCCATTGCCAATTTTGAATATCACTGCCAAATTCCAGCGTTAAATTTTCAATCGTTTTAATAAACGCACCGACTAATTGAGCATCCCAACTTTTAAATTGAGGATTGAGCCAACTGCTTGGCTGCTGCTCAATTAATTGCCAAATTGCAGGCTCTAAATCACGCTTAATATAACGCAGCGATCCACCCTCGGTTTTTAGCTTTGCCTGCATTGCACTAAAGGCAATGTTAATTACTTCATCACGATAGCGCCTTACTAAAGTGTACCCTATAGACTCTGCACATGCGCACGCTTGCCAGTTTTCAACTGCGCTAATATAGCGCTTATTCTCAAGACTATTTTGATTAAGCTGCCTAAGCAACAAGGTATGCCATGGCTTTAAAAAGCGCGCCTCATTATCATGTTGTAATTGATTAAAGTCAGCTTCAGTAAACTGCTGTTTTTCGTTAAGCCGGTCACGTATTTGACTAGAACGTGCGCCAAGCGCATAACCACCATTACCAAAACGCTTATTATCTTGCGCTGACACAACGCGAGAATTACCCGTCCATAAACGACCATTTTCAGGGTTTTTAACGTCCGGCCTAATTAATTCATTATCCTGCCACTGCGCTGAATAATCACTTTCCTGCACAGCGAGCTCACTAGGTTGAATACGCCCAGGAATTGCCCCCATATTTTTCCATGCGGCATTCCCCTGACTATCGACCACCATTAGGTTTTGTACGGGTATACCCACATCACTTGCAATTGTCAGCGCATCGTCAACCGTAACTGCCTGCTCGAGTTTTAGTAAATCCATATCAACCGCATAAGATTGATGTGCAACCCAACTTAATGCGTAACGTTTACCGCTAATTTCACGCACTGGTCCATAATTACTGAGCGTAAGCTCATAGGGCTGTGTTGTACCATCAGGCAACCTAATTTGCTCTGTCACTTGCCAAGTTTTACTCTCTGCATCAAGCGCAACCCAATCAGCCGTATCAAGGTAACCGTTCGTGAAACCCCAGGCGATTTTATTATTAGTTCCCACCACGATAGCCGGCGCGCCGGGTAAAGAAACCCCCGTTACTTGAGTCGCTTGCCCCGACACTACATAATTAAGTTGAGCTCGATACCAAATAACAGGAACCGCCATCGATAAATGCATATCGTCAGAAAGCATACCCGCACCCGTTTGTGTTAATTGCCCTGTGACCGCCCAGTTATTACTACCACGCTCTTGATTAACTGCAATTGATTGCCATGCATAAGCATCTGGTATTGCAGGATCTTGCTTTCGCAGCTGCGGTATGTCATCTATGTATTGACTAAGGAGACTGCCATCTAGTGCTGCTTGGAATTTACTTGGCTGCGTTAAAAAGGCCACCATTTCTGCGCCATATAATTGCTCTATTTGTATTAACGCTTTATCTCGTTCGAATGTTGCCGTTTGCAAATCCAAATACATACTAAAAATCACCAGTAAACTATCTTCACTGCGCCACGGTTTTTGAGCCGCGCCAGTTAATATATATTCAAAACTAGCAAACCCTATTTGCGCTAACCCTTCATTGACACCCGCAGCATAGCTTTTTAGCAATAGCTGATCAGCCGCTGGCAACTGCTTAACAATCGAGACACTACGTTTACGCAATTGATGAAAACGCATTTTTTTATCCAACTCTAAAGCTGCCTCACCAAATAGCTCACTCAATTCTCCTGCTGCGTTTCGGCGCAATAAATCCATTTGAAAAAACCGATCCTGCCCATGCGCAAAACCTAAACCATAGGCAGCATCATTTCGGCTATTAGCATTAATCACCGCTTGCCCTAATTCATCTCGGGAAATTGTCACTTTGTTACCGACTTCATGGCTGTGTCCGTTACCATCAAGAGTTGGTAAGCTTAATGACAGAGCACCATAAATGATACCGGTAGCAGCAAGCCCTAAAATCAGTACTGTTAGTCCCAACCACTTAATAATTTTTAGCATGAACGTAATCCTTACAAATGAGTTGCCCTATTCTAAGCATACTTTTATGAAAAAATAATGTTCATTTATTGAAAAATGAAACAAATCAAAACGAAGGACTTTAAATGAGCTAACAAGCCAAAAAGCTGAATAAAAACATATAGTGTAATTTTTCCACACTATTTTTCTTTCCGTGATAAATTGACTATAGTTGAACAGTCTAACCATAAAAAGCTTAATCACTAATGCCGTTGTCACAAACACAAGATCACAAACAAATATATAAGTTTAAGCTGGCATTTTGGTTGTCACTTACTTTTATAGTGCTTACGAGCCTAGTGTTAGATCAAATAAGTTATAGCCGCGCTAAAGATGCGCATCGCTTGCTTATCCTATCCGAAATTAGCACCTATCGCACGCGCCTAGAATCAAAGCTTGTTTCTAATATCCAATTAGTACGAGGCTTAGCTGTTGCTGTAGCGGCGGAGCCCAATTTAGATCAGCAGCGTTTTGCACAAATTGCTGCACCATTATTTGATACCTCATCAGAACTACGCAATATAGGTGGAGCGCCAGATATGGTGATCCGCATGACCTACCCATTAAAAGGTAACGAAAAAGCCATTGGCTTAGATTTTCGTAAAAATAAATACCAACGCGCAGATGCCCTTCGCGCTCGCGACACTAATCAAATAGTGATGGCAGGGCCGCTGACTTTAGTACAAGGCGGTGAAGCACTGATCGCCCGAGTTCCTGTTTTTACCCCACCAGAACAACTGTTCTGGGGATTGCTTTCTGTTGTACTAGACATTGAAAAAATTTATAAAAATTCAGGCATTTATGAGCTTGAAAAAAATTATGACGTGGCCATACAAGGCCGCAATGGGTTAGGAACTAAAGGTGCTTTTTTTCGGGGGTCAGCAGAAATATTGGCCCGCGACCCGCTAGCATTTAATTTAAACTTTCAAGGGGGGGAATGGGAAATTTATGTCACCCCTAAAGCAGGCTGGGCCCCTCCAGGTTCAGCCATCTGGCCATTAAGGCTCGCCATATTAATCATTTGCGGATTGTTAATATGGGCATTTATGTTCTTCTTAAAAATGCTAAACCGCCAGCAGCAAAGTGAAAAAATGCTGATCACCATGAGTAATATTGCAAAAATCGGCGCATGGTCATTTAGCCTTGAAAATCAAAAAGTTTATTGGTCTGATATGACCAAAGAGATTTTTAAATACCCGTTGGATAAGCAACCAGATTGGCCCACAAACCTTAATTACTTTAAACAAGGTGAAAGTAGAGACACGATAAAAAAACTCATTGAGCGCGCAATTAAGTTTGCCGAGAGTTATGAGGTTGAACTCCAGGTGATGAACTCTGAAAGTGAATCGATTTGGGTGTTAGTTCACGGTGAACCGGAGTTTCGTAACGGGCGTTGTGTGCGTATTTTTGGATCCTTGCAAGATATTAATACTCGTAAAATTGTTGAGCTAGAAAACAGTAAAATTGCACTTCATAATGAAGTTCTTGCATCTTTGACCGTTAATAATGCTGTTTTAACCGGCTATTTAAAACAGTCTAAAGATATTATCACGCAGGCTATTTGCCAAGGGCTCACTGTTGAGCGCGCAAGTATATGGCTTTTTAATGAATCTAAAACCCAACTAATTCCTTTTGCTTATCATGGTAAAAATGTACATGAACATTCGATGCTGCAAGTATGGGAAAGCACTGAGCTCCATGATTTTTTCATTGCGGTAAACAAACAAGCAGTCGTCGATGCCTCAAATGCCAAAAGTCATAAGCTTACAGCCCCACTGAGTCAAAGTTATTTAACGCCTTTAGGTATTCAATCAATGCTCATCGCCAGCCTTTCCGGCGGAAGTGGGACTATTGGCATTGTGTGCGCCGAACAATGCCAACATCCTCGCGTGTGGTCACGAAACGAAGAAAGCTTTTTAATTGCAGTTGCCGCTTTAATTGGCAGCTTACACTCTAGTGAGCAACGCATTGAAACAGAGCAAAAATTAGTAACCGCTAAAGAGGCCGCTGAACAAGCCGTTGCTGCTAAAAGCGAGTTTTTAGCCAGTATGAGTCATGAAATACGCACACCAATGAATGGTGTATTAGGCATGCTTAATATTGTGCAACAAACTGTGCTTGATCAACAACAAGCGCATCATATTGAATTAGCACAATCATCAGCACAATCGCTGCTGAATATAATTAATGACATTTTGGATTTTTCTAAAATTGAAGCAGGCAAATTAGATATAGAAGAAGTGGCTTTTAATTTACCTAAATTACTCGGTGAAGTAGTCGAATCTTTTGCCTTGAAGGTAGAGCAAAACAATACTAAATTAATTTTAGACGCCACTCGAATAAACGTTAATAAGATCGTTAGTGATCCAAATAGATTACGCCAAATTATTAATAATCTATTAGGCAACGCAGTAAAATTTACCACCGATGGTGAAATTATTGTGATTGCTGACTTAAAAGACACCACCGATGGAACTTTCCTACATTGTTCTATTATTGATACTGGAATTGGGATTAAACTAAATAAACAAGCCACTTTATTTGATTCATTTACTCAAGCTGACACCTCAACTACACGCCAATATGGTGGTACGGGCCTTGGTTTAGCTATTGTAAAGCAGCTATGCCAATTAATGGATGGAGAAATTAATGTTACCAGCGTGCATGGACAAGGAAGCACTTTCACATTCTCCATCAAAGTAAAACCATTGCTCAGTAAAGCCAGTGACTTGCCAAGCCATATCATTAAAAATAAACATATATTAATTATTGAAAACTGCCCATTAAATAGCACGATTGCAAAAAAACAGTTAACGACATGGGGAGCTGAAGCAGAAATCATTAATGATTATTCACAAGTGGTTGAAATAATAAATGAGGAGCATAAAAATCCAGACGCCATCTTGCTCGACTATTATTACTTTAAACAAGTAAATAATCATGATATCCAACGCTTAAAAGCATACATTAGCAAACATAAAATCAAGCTTATCTTAATGGCGCCTATGAGCTTATCTCAAGAAGATGCCAAACTAGAAATCAATGTAGATTGCATGATTTTCAAACCCCTGACTCCTTCAGATTTATTTGACTCTTTAGCAAATGAGAAGTTTATTGAGCAACAGCTTAGTAATAGCTCGCCAATCACTGATATTAAACTAACCAACCAAGGCACTGAAAATATTTCCACCTTATTGCTTGTTGAAGATAATAAAGTCAACCAAGTAGTCGCTTCTGCACTACTCAAACAAGCGGGTGTTAATTTCGATATTGCTGAAAATGGTTTGCAAGCTATTAACCAGTTAAAAGAGCGAGTCAAACAACCCTACCAATTGATATTAATGGATTGCCAGATGCCAGAAATGGATGGCTACCAAGCGACGCAAGCGATTCGTAATGGGGACGCCGGCGAGCTTTATAAAAACATAACGATCATTGCCTTAACAGCAAATGCAATGCAAGGCGATAGAGAAAAGTGCCTAACAGCAGGAATGGACGATTATTTAACTAAACCACTCGATGCAGGCGCACTTAACCCCAAACTACAGCAATGGCTTGGCAAACAATAAACGTGTAAGCTCAGAGTCAGTAATTTTAATTCAGGATAATAAAGCTATCTCCTGCGGCTATTTTAAACGCTAACTGCGTTGAACTCACTTGCAATAGGCCTGCTTAAAGGATAGTAAATAATTAAATCAATGTGTTAATAAATATCTTAACCCCAGTTTAGGTTAAGTAACAAAAAGAGAACATTTATTATGCTACTTAGCGCAATTCAACAACGAGTCATTGGTTGTTTGCTTGAAAAACAAAGTACAACACCCGAACATTATCCACTTTCACTTAATGGATTGACCAATGCCTGTAATCAAAAATCGAATCGCGACCCCGTACTCGCTCTAAGTGAAGCACAGGTGCAAGATGCACTTGATGAACTTACTACACAACGCTTGGTAACAACCGATGAGGGTATTTCTGGGCGAGTAAATAAATACGCTCACCGTTTTTGCAATAC
Organism: Pseudoalteromonas porphyrae; assembly: GCF_001298125.1. Lineage (NCBI taxonomy): Bacteria > Pseudomonadati > Pseudomonadota > Gammaproteobacteria > Alteromonadales > Pseudoalteromonadaceae > Pseudoalteromonas > Pseudoalteromonas porphyrae. The sequence goes on from NZ_LHPH01000011.1 coordinate 60,205, forward strand.
CGAATTTGGTAGCCTGCAACTGACTGAACAACAACGTGCAATTATTTGTTTACTGCTTTTACGAGGCCCACAAACACCGGGTGAACTACGAACGCGTAGTAACCGCTTAGCTGAGTTTACTAATGTAAATGAGGTTGAAGCTGCACTTAATGAGTTAATTGGCGCAGAGCATGTTGTTAAACACCCTCGCGAGCCGGGTAAGCGAGAAAGCCGCTACAGTCATTTGTTTGCCGATCAACAAAGTGCACTTGAAATTCAACCAAGTGCAGCTATTTCACCAGAACTAAAAGGTGATGACCTGAATGATTTACTTACTGAAATAAACGAGCTAAAAAGCGAACTGCAAAAAATAAAACTGCATTTGGGGCTTTAAATCCCCCCTTTTGAATTACATTATAATAGTGACAACCAGCATATTTAATTAGGAGCCCTGCATGCGCGCCCAGATCATGGCAGAAATGAAAGTTCAGCCAAATATTAACGTAGCAACCGAAATTACTCGTCGTGTTAACTTCATTAAAAGTCGCTTAATAGCCGCCCACTCTCGCTCTCTAGTGTTGGGTATTAGCGGCGGTGTGGATTCCTCAACATGCGGGCGTTTATGTCAACTTGCTGTCGATGAATTGAACAACGAGCAACAAACAGACCGCTACCAATTTATTGCCGTACGCTTACCCTATGGCGTGCAAGCGGATGAAGATGAGGCACAACTTGCAGTTGAGTTCATTCAGCCAAGTAAACGCATGACTGTGAATATAAAACCTGCCGCTGATGGTATGCATGACCAAGCGATTGAGGCTGTTGTTGGCTGTGGTGAAGCACTGCCTGAGCAAGCACAAATTGACTTTATAAAAGGCAATGTAAAAGCTCGCCAACGCATGGTTGCCCAATATGAAATTGCTGGACTGTGTCAAGGCTTGGTTGTGGGCACTGACCACAGCGCAGAAAACATTACCGGTTTTTACACTAAGTTTGGTGATGGTGCATGTGACTTAGCGCCTTTATTTGGCTTATCAAAACGTCAGGTTCGTGCGTTAGCGCATCAATTAGGAGCGCCTGACTTACTCGTAAATAAAGCACCTACAGCCGATTTAGAATGTGATCGACCAGGCCTTACTGATGAAGAAGCGTTAGGTTTAAGCTACGAACAAATTGATGATTTTTTAGAAGGCAAAAATGTAAGTGACGACGTAAACGAAAAGCTCATCGCCATTTATCTGCGTACTCAACATAAACGTCAAGCGATCCCAACTGTTTACGACGAGCTTTAAGCAATCAATACTCAACCAGCATGGCTTCAAGGGCAATTAATAGCAGTGAAAACGAATTAATTGCCCTGTTTTTACTTTTGTACACACTCACTGCCAGTGATTAAAGTGTAATGGCTGATCCCCGTAATTATTTTTTACGTATATCAAATACATCTTTACGCTATAGGTGAAATATTACTGTAATTTAGTTTATAGTTAATGGCACTGAAATATAGCGTTAAACAGAGAACACTGAATTTTATGACATCGCCCATTTTGATAACAGGCGCAGGCCAACGCATTGGTTTGGCGTTAGCAGAGCATTTGCTCGCGACAGGACAAGACATCATCGTCACTTATCGTACTCGTCACTTGTCTATTGATGATTTAGAGCGTAAAGGCGCTACATGCCTGTACGCTGACTTTAGCCAGGATGATGCTATTTACTCATTCATTAATGAATTGAAGCACCACACAACAAGTTTAAAGGCGATCATTCATAATGCATCAAGCTGGGACTGCGAAGCGAACAACCCTGACAGCGCTGCACTTTTTGATAACATGATGCGCATTCATGCAAAAACACCATACCTAATCAATTTGCAGTGTGCTGATCTACTATTGGCTTATCAAAATAAAAATAATACTCCCGCTGATATTATTCATCTAACCGATTATGTTGTCGAAACAGGCAGTCCAAAACACTTAGCTTATGCTGCCAGTAAAGCTGCTTTACATAATTTAACTAAATCATTTGCCGCTAAATATGCGCCACATATAAAAGTAAATGCCATTGCACCATCGCTGATAATTTTTAATGACGATGACGACGAACATTACCGTGCTAAAACCTTAAAAAAATCGCTAATGGGTATTGAGCCAGGCTGTGGTGAAATAATTAACAGTGTCGAATTATTACTAAATAGTCATTACATCACAGGGCGCTCCTTACCTGTTGATGGTGGCCGACACTTAAAATAAATAATTTAAAAGGATTGAGAGATTTATGCATAACGAATTAAAAAATAGTTACCAAGAAATTATTAGTGCTGTGGGCGAAGATCCACAACGTGAAGGCTTACTAGATACACCAAAACGCGCAGCAAAAGCGATGGAGTATTTAACAAAAGGGTATCGTCAAACATTAGATGAAATCACTAATAACGCCGTATTTACGTCAGATGCGGATGACATGGTGTTAATTCAAGATATTGAACTTTACTCTATGTGTGAGCATCATTTACTGCCATTTGTAGGGCGTTGTCATATTGCTTACATTCCTAACGGTAAGGTATTAGGTTTGTCTAAATTCGCGCGCATTGTAGATATGTACGCACGTCGTTTTCAAATTCAAGAACAACTTACCCACCAAATTGCCAAAGCCGTTGAAGAAGTAACAGGCGCCAAGGGTGTTGGTGTTATTGTTGAAGCAAAACACATGTGTATGATGATGCGCGGTGTTGAAAAGCAAAACTCAAGTATGCGAACATCTGTTATGCTGGGTAACTTTAGAGCCGATCCAAAAACCCGCAATGAGTTTTTACAGCTAATAAAGGGCTAATAGCATGGCGAATGCGATTATTAACGTCACCAATTTACGATTACGCACGTTTATTGGCTTTAACCCAGAAGAACGTGAAAAGAAGCAAGACGTAGTGATCAATCTTGAGATTCACTACCCTGCAGATGAAGCCTGTGAAACTGATGAAGTCGACCAAGCGCTAAATTATAAAGTGATCACAAAAGAAGTAATCACTATCGTCGAGCAAGGGCACTTTTTGTTATTAGAAAAGCTCGTTGCTGAGATATTAGCCGTATGTCATAGCCACAGCAGTGTGAATTACGCAAAAGTACGCGTTGATAAACCCCATGCTTTGCGTTTTGCAGACTCAGTATCTCTGACATTAGATTGGGTTAAAGCCTAAATTAGTGTGTCTAAACCTAGGGCAAAGGCCAGCACCACTAGATAGCGTGCGCCTTTGCCAAGACTTACAATCCACAAAAATGTCCACCAGCGTACTTTAAAAATCCCCCCGACAACGGTCAGTGGATCGCCAACAATGGGCAGCCATGCAAACAACAAGCTATACACACCATATTTTTCAAAGTGAGCTGTAGCCTTATCAATATTTTCCTGCGAAACAGGAAACCACTTACGCTCCTTAAAACGCATAACTTGCGTGCCTAACCAATAATTTACGCAACTCCCTAATACATTACCAAGCGTCGCGCACAACCATAATAACCAAAGCAAATACTCTCCTTTGGCAACCATTGCCGTTAGTATCACTTCCGATGAACCGGGCAGTAAAGTTGCCGAAAAAAACGCAGTAAAAAATAGGGTTATATAAGCCATGCCAACCTTTAAATTAAGCAAATAAAAACCCAGCAATTTGCTGGGTTTTATAATACGACTAATAGTAACTTAAAATAACGAGTGAGCTATGTAATTACTTAATCAAATTTAAGCTCAGCGGATAATTAAACTCTTTTCCATCATTGGTTTTAATTGCGCCAACAACCACCATAATGAACGAAAAAATAGCCACTAGAGGCAATAAGATAACGCCAATTACAGCGAACATTAAAATAAAACATACAATATAAGCAATTAGCATCGTAATTTGAAAGTTTAATGATTTACGACCATGCTCAGCAACAAGTGGCATTTCATCTTTTTTTATTAACCACACTATCAATGGGCCAATAATGCTACCCATAGGCACAATAAACCCCGTTAACGCACTCAAATGACATAACATCGCCCACATACGCTCATCTTTAGTCGTTACAACTGGTTCAACCTGTTGATTATCTTCCATTATCATCTCCTTGTTTATTTATCCTTTATCCTGAGTGTTTTCTGGCATAATGTCTAGATTATAATCAACATAAATAAAAGGAACTTAAAATGAAACCCCTATTAAGCCATATAGCTGCATTATGTTTAACCTCTTTTGCCTTAACGGCCTGTAGTAATAATGCTCATACACCAGAGCAAATGCCAGCTGCCACTGCAACCACTAACGACAAAGGTTATCAAACTTACATCCACGCAGGTGAACATTTTAAGCAAAACACCTTTACTGATATTGATAATCAAGAAGTGAAACTAGGTGATAATAAAAAGCTGGTTATTTTATTTGCCACATGGTGCTCTGACTCACAGCGGGTTATTAAGCAAATTCAAGCATCGCCACTGATCAATGATACTCAACTACAAATCATTGCCATAGGCCGAGAGGAAACAACACAGTCTCTTACCCAATTTGCACAAGATTATAACCTTGAATTTTCACTCATTGCCGACCCTGAGCGTGCCATTTACAGTCAATATGCAAATAAAGGGATCCCACGCTTAATTTTACTTGATGAGCATAACAAAGTAATAAAAACACTCATTGGTGAAGATCCTAATACCCTCCAACAGGTTGTTTGGTAAGGTTTAACTATACTGTGATAAAAAAGTGATAAGTTTGTGAGGCTTTCATGATGTCGGTATTTGATACTCGTACTCGAATCATCAATTACAGGAACTAAAAATGAAAGCTTCTACCCTATCTCTCGCTGCAATTGCAGTACTAGCAAGTCAATCAGTTATGGCTGCAGAACTTGAATTAAAACTTACTAACCTTACTCAAGGCATTCACTTCACGCCGATTTTAATTACTGCACACAATAACGAAGAGCACTTATTTGAAGTTGCAATGCCTGCATCAACGGCACTGCAAACAATGGCTGAAGGCGGAAATCTTGATCCATTAGTTGCACAGGCAACTGCCGCTGGCAGTGATATGGCAGCTAACCCAGCTGGTGGGTTATTAGCCCCGACCACATCAACAATGACTACACTTATGACAACCGACGGTAATGATTACCTGTCGGTTACTGCAATGTTACTGCCTACCAATGATGGCTTTGTTGGTCTTGATAGCTGGAAAATCCCAACAGAAGCAGGTACCTACACTGTTTATTTAAATGGTTATGATGCTGGTACTGAAGCAAACGATGAACTTGTCGTAGCGGGTTCTGGCGCGCCGGGCACACCAGGTATCCCAGCAGCTCCAGGTGGTAATGCAGGAACTGGCGGGGCAGGTTTAACCAGTACCGAAAGCAACACGAATGTACATATTCACGCAGGTAATTTAGGTGATGACGATCTAAGTGCTGGTGCCAGTGATTTAAGCAATACAGTGCATAGATGGTTGAACCCTGTTGCGAAACTCACCGTTACGGTTAAGTAGGAGCGCTGTTATGTTACGTTTTAATAAAAGCTTAATTATTATTGCCCTTGGAGCGAGTTTAGCTGCATGTGGCGATTCAAATAACAATGAAGTCGTTACACCGCCGACTCCTGAACCTGTTAGTTATCAATTTAGTGTAGAAGTAAATAACTTAACCGCTGGGCAACCGTTCTCACCTGTTGCACTCATCGCACACAATGAAGGTAACTTATGGCAAATAGGTGAAAGTTCATCAGCAGCATTAGAGTTAATGGCTGAAGGGGGTGATAATTCAGAGTTACTAAATTTTGCCTCTGCAATTGCTACCAGCTCGGGTGATGCACCGGTAGGCCCTGGCGCGCAAACGACCTTAACAGTCACAACCAGCAGCCTAGAAGAATTAAAATTATCACTTGCGACAATGATGGTGAATACAAATGATGGTTTTACCGGTCTTAACTCTATTGATGTGTCCGCATTAACTGTAGACGAAGCATTAACTCACTTCACATTCGCGTATGACGCAGGAACTGAAGCAAACTCAGAAGCAGAAGGTTCAATTCCAGGTCCTGCAGATGGGGGTGAAGGGTTTAATGAAGCACGCGACGATATAGACCTTGTTTCTATGCATCCAGGTGTTGTAAGCCAACAAGACGGGCTGTCTGGCTCCACCTTAAACAGCGAACACAAGTTTGATAATCCGCTAGCTAAAATCGTTATTACACGGACACAGTAATCATTAAACTGCCTAGCAGTTTAGGGGGAAGTTAGAGCTCATGGATGGGCTTTTTCCATTAGGATGACTGTATGCGCCATGAAAAAATATTAATCGTTGAAGACGATCGAGCTATCGGCCAATTAATTATTACCCAGCTTGAACCACTTAACTTACACATTGAACATGTAGAAAGCGCAGAGTTAGCGCTAAAAAAAATAGCAAAACAACCTTACGGTTTAATTTTACTCGATATTAATTTGCCACAAATGGATGGCTTAAGTTTGTGTCGTAAAATTAAAGAGCACTATCCCACCACGTCGGTTATTTTACTCACCGCGCTAAGCTCAGATATGGATCGAGTCATTGGCCTTGAAATGGGTGCTGATGATTATATCTGCAAGCCTTTTTTTGCACGTGAGTTACAAGCGCGTATAAAAACTCAATTACGCCACCGCGCCCAAATACTTGCTGCAAACCCTAGTGTTGAGGAAGCTATCGCGACTGAAAAAAATATTCAGCTAGGATCGTTGAATATTGAGTTTTCTAGCCACCAAGTATACCTCGCTGAGCGGGCTTTAAATCTCACAGCCACAGAATTTGATTTGCTCGCCTACTTTGCTCGCCACCCAAACCATGTTTTTAGTCGCCAACAATTACTCGATAAAGTATGGGGTTATCAACATAGTGGTTATGAGCATACCGTAAATTCTCATATTAACCGATTACGCGCTAAGCTTGAACTACACCATCAAGCACCTTTTATCGAAACAGTTTGGGGAGTCGGCTATAAATTAAATCCGACTCAACTGAGTAACTGATTAACTGATTAACTGATTAACTGATTAACGAAATAACACAGCTCAAAAAGCAACGGGTGAAAATCACATGAATTTATCTCTGTATCAAAAACTAGCATGGTCTTTAGTCGTTATTTTTTGTTTTATTTGCGCACTTGTTTACGGTTGGAGTAAGCAACTTGAACAAACTTCTCAGCATCATGGCGAGCAAAATTTACATCTACAACTTGCGGAACATTTAGTACAAGATAACCCGCTCATAAAACAGGGTATTTATGACTATAAAGCGCTTGAAAACCTATTTCATACTTTAATGTTATTAGGCCCTGCTTTTGAATTTTATTTTGTTGATCCACAAGGAAAAATCCTCACTTACTCAGCCGAACCAGGAAAAGTAAAGCGTAGCCATATAAACCTCACACCATTAAAGCGATTAATTACCGATCCAACAATTACGCCTTTATATGGCGATGACCCGCGAGATAATAATAAACAAAAAATATTTTCTGTTGCACCTGTTTATAATCAAGACTCATTGCAGGGTTATTTATATGTGATTATTGGTGGAGAAGCCTATGACACCACTCTTAACAATATCAAAGCCAATGATAGTCTGTGGCTGGCTGTACTTTGGTTAGCGGCAGCTTTGTTATTTTTGTTTGTTGCAATGCTGGTTTTATTCCGCTTTTTTACCGCTCCAATTAAGAAGTTAGCAGCCGGAGTAAGTCTTATTGAAGCCGCTAATTACAGCTTAACCGATAGCAAACTATCTGCCTATTCAAATAAAAATAATGAAGTAGATAATCTTGGTAGAGGCATTCAAGCTATGCTCACGCGCATTGATGAGCAATTCAAAGCCCTAGAACAAAGCGACAAGCAACGCCGCGAATTACTCACTCATTTATCACATGATCTGCGTACGCCGCTGGCATCATTGCAAGGGTTTTTAGAGGTGCTAAACCAGCCTCATCGCCAATTAAGCACGCAAGAGCGTCAGCACTACCTTGACGTTTCTAGTGATAACTGTCAGCAGCTAAAACAATTAATAGAGCAAATATTTGAGTTAGCAAACTTAGAAAATGGCCAAGTGAAAATTCACCCAGAAACCCTCAATTTAGGTGAGCTAATTTACGATTGTGTTGCTAAGTTTTGTTTAACAGCCGATCACAAAGAAATTAATTTAAGTGTTGAGCCCGCGATTTGCGATTTTACCGTCGTTGCCGACATCGCCAAACTGGAGCGGGTTTTAAGTAACTTAATTGATAATGCGATTCGCCATACCCCTAGGGGTGGAAAAATCATTGTACATGTGCAGGATGTAGGATCTGAGCAGCTTTATGTGGATGTTAGTGATACGGGCGTTGGAATTAATCAAGATGAATTAACGGCAATATTTGAACCTCATTATCAAGCCAGTAATTCAAATAAAGCGGGCCGTCAACAAGGTGGTTTAGGCTTAGCTATTTGCAAAGGCTTATTGCAACTAATGAACAGCGAGATTAACGTTCAAAGTGAGTTGGGCAAAGGTACTCAGTTTCGATTTAATCTGCCGCAAAAAATTAAGGCGTAACCTCTGTCACGCCTTGATTAATCGTTACTTTTTAATACCTGCTAGATCTAACATAAAGGCATAATTAAGCGCCGTGTCTTCAAGGCTTTTAAAACGCCCTGATGCACCGCCATGACCTGCTTCCATATCGATTTTAAACAGGAGTTTGTTATCATCTGTCTTAAAGTCACGTAGTTTCGCGACCCACTTTGCAGGTTCAAAATACTGCACCTGCGAGTCATGTAAACCAGTAGTAACCAACATATTTGGATACGCTTGCTTACTTACTTGGTCATACGGAGAATACGACAGCATATAATCATAATATACTTTGTCGTTTGGATTGCCCCACTCGCCGTATTCATTGGTTGTTAATGGCAAGCTTGCATCAAGCATCGTCGTAACTACATCAACAAATGGTACAGCCGCTACCATCCCTTGATAAAGCTCTGGCGCTTGATTTGCCACAGCCCCCATTAATAATCCACCCGCACTGCCGCCCATAGCAAAAATTTGCTCTTCATTGCCATACTGCTGAGTAACTAAGCCTTTGGTAACATCAACAAAGTCATTAAAGGTATTCTTTTTATTTAGTAGCTTGCCGTCTTCATACCAAGGGCGACCAAGCATTTGAGAACCACGAATATGCGCAATTGCAAATACAAAACCACGATCAAGCAAGCTCAAGCGACCACTTGAAAAACTTGGGTCCATTGTTGCGCCATATGATCCATAAGCATATTGCAATAATGGGTTAGTACCGTCTTTTTTGAATTTATCTTTACGATAAACCAAACTTACGGGTACTTTTACGCCATCACGTGCGGTAATAAATAGTCGCTCTGATGCGTAGTTATCTGCGTCAAAATCCCCCATAACTTGTTGTTGTTTTAACAGTGTTTTAGCGGTGCTATTTAAGTCAATATCATACGTTGAACCAGGGGTTGTCATACTGGCGTAATATACACGCAAACTTTGGCTATCTAATTCATTATTGCCGTAAGCATGAATCATATAACTGCTATCGTTAAAGCTCAATTGTTGCTCATCGCCAGATGTTAAATTACGTATCGTTAAACGAGACTGACCCATTTCACGCTCTTTATACACCAGGTGATCGGCAAACAAGTCGATACCTTCAAGTTTAATCTCATCACGTGCCGGGATCAGCGTTCGCCAATTCGCTTTATCATGTGCTTTGTCTTTGTGCACAGTCATAAGCTGAAAATTCACCGCGTTAAGATTAGTGACGATATAATAAGTATCGCCATGTTTGGCAATGTCATACTCAAGGTTTTCTTCGCGTTCGATTAAGCGTGTTGGTTTTGATTTGGCATCGTTAGCATCAATCACAGAGACGCCTGAGGCACTCGTACTGCCATGCCAAATATAAATTTCTTGCTTGTCTTTACTTTTACCAAGGCCAGTGTAATAGCTGGTATTTGTCTCTTCGTACACTAATTCATCTTGTGCTTGTGGCGTACCTAAGGTATGGCGGTAGACCTGATAGCCAAGCAACGTTTGTAAGTCTTTTTTAATGTAATAGAAGGTCTTATTGTCGTTAGCCCAGACAATATCGCCATCGGTCCCTTCGAGCTTATCTTCTAGTAATTTACCCGTGTTTAAATCTTTCACTAAAATAGTGTAAATACGACGACTTACCGTGTCCTCACCGTACGCTAACAAATTACCATTTGGGCTTACAGACAAACCTGTAGCCGAATAATAATCGTGATCTTTGGCAAGCTCATTTACATCTAATATAACTTTTTGATCAGTACCTTTAGCATCGCTACTGCGAACATAAGTTGGGTACTCGTTTTCACCACGCGTTTGCGATGAATAATAAAAGTCACCACTTTTAGTAGGCACTGAATCATCGTCTTTTTGAATACGCCCTTTTAACTCTTCAAACAGCGTAGCCTGCAACGTTTTAGTGTGTGCTAGCATTGCGTCTGTATACGTATTTTCAGCATTCAGATGTGCAATAACAGCCGGATCTTTTCGCTCATCATCACGCATCCAATAATAATTATCGGTACGAGTATCACCATGAATTTCCATTGCAAATGGTATTTTATTAGCCACTGGCGCCGTTACACCTGCCATATTAATTTCCTGAGATACGCTAGCTTCACTAGCATTTTTTTGCTCTGGTGCTTTATTGCACCCCGCTAGTACAGCCAAAGATAATGCTGCCAGCGCAAAAGATTGAACAACTTTCATAATAAATAAATTCCCTTAAGTTATATAAACCAATTAGGCAGGCTCTTTAAGCTTCACTGCTATTGAATTGGTCTTATTATTTTTATTCCTTAAGCAATATATCTGATTACAGAGAACTTACTATATTGCTTTGTAACAGAATGTAAAAAGGGAGCCTAAGCTCCCTTTTATTTTTTAATTCTCAATTACTCATTAGTAATTGTTAATTATAACTTCTTATTTTTGTTTACGACGACGCATAAATGCGAATGGTGCCGCTAATAAAGTTAACCAAGCTAAAGAACCTGAACTTTTCTTCTTAGGTTCTGGAACCGGTGTAACAACAACATTTTCATCGAGGTCAGTAATATTAACTGTGATAAGTGCAGGTGCTGATACGTTACCTTGAACATCAATAGCAACAACTACTAATTCAGCTGATTGAACGCCTGTTTCAAAGTCAATCATCTCACTGTTGCTAACAACAACTTCACCATCATTATTAACATCAAACCCTTGGTGCGTTTTAGATTTAACGTAAAACTCTGAAATAGCTAAATCTTTATTTGACTCAACAACAGCAATTGTACCAATAACTAAACCGTTTTCAGAATTTTCAACTACGCTAAACGTCGCATTTTCAAGCGTTGGAGCTGAAATGCTAGGAACCGCTAGATCTGCAGTAGTAACAAGCTTAACTACATCTTTTAATGATGTAGATGTAAATGCAAATGGTGCTGTTGCATTCACGACAGCTCTTTCACCTGGAGCAAGTTCAGTAACAGGTGTATTTTCACCATCAAGTGTAGTTAGGCTAACAGGTGCAGAAGTACTGAACGGCGTAGACCCTACGATACTATCTGTTTCATAATATACACCACCTCTATATGATGCATAACCAGCAGATGCTTTAATATTTAACGTATCACCTAAGTTATCTTGCGTTAGGCCAATTAAGTTACTACATGCTGAAAAAGTAATAGTATCTTCACCAGCTGACTGATAAAGAGGTGTTACATACTGTAAGGTTTCCACGCCATCAGCACCAATAGTACCAATTACTGTTCTTGCACGACCTGGAGTTGCCGTAGCACGACCGCGGTCATTGTAGTTTTGCACTAAAAAGTCATAAGCGCCATCGTTGTTAGTATCAATATCTAAACGGTAGCCAGCTTGGAACACATGTGTAAGCTCATCACGCAATTGAATTGACGCTGTAAACAATACGCCTGACTCACACCCTGAAGCAGCCAATGCATTGAATGTCGTAGAAAGAATGTTAAATGGCGCTTCTTCTACTGACTTTTCAACGCCTACAGCTACGATGTTTTCAGCTAATGTAGAGACAGTTGTTGCACCTGTATTTTCAACAATTAGCTGCATTGAATTACCTACAACTTCTGAAGCAAGACTTAGTTCAGTTGCCGCTTTCGGTAGTGCATGGTAAACAATGTGTAAAGCATGATCTGAATCTGCATCGTCTACATCATCAAATACTAATGCACCATCAAACTCAGCTAGCGTCAATGCTGGACTGCGCGCTGTAATATCTTCAGCACTAAATGGATTATCAAGTGTCCATGCATGTAATTTGCTTGGATCAACAGTTAACGTTACATCAAACTTACTAACTTGCCCTGGGACGATTGTTACGCTCGCAGGGATATCCCAGCTAATCGCGCCACTATCTTCATCGTTCGTATAGCGTGCTTCTGTACGTAAGTTATATGTCTTCGCTTTATTTGAAAAATTCTTAACTGTTACAGTTTTTGTGAATGATGTTACTTCACTGAAACGTTCAAGACCAAATGATAAAGCTGCTTGTTGAGTGCTATATTCAACACTATCAACCCATGCTGCTACTGGTAAGTTAACTGCCTTCTCAACGTCAACTAGACCTGCACCGATCATACTGATTGGTGCCAACTCGCTGTCAGGTGCTATGCTAACTGGCTCATTTGTAACATTTAAGTTTGCTGAGTTCATCAATGTTGCTTTAATCTCAAGCGCATTACGCTCTGGGTGCGCTTCACGTACTAATGCAATGGCACCCGCTGTGATTGGTCCTGAGAATGAAGTACCTGAAGCAGGTGCCAACTTATCTTGCGTACCTGTCGCAGCAACCATAATACTTGTACCTGGCGCTGTAATTTCTGGCTTTAATAGACCATCCATAGAAGGACCACGTGAAGAGAAAGTAGCTACTGCACCAGCTTTAATTACTTTTTTACCAGTAAAACTATAAACTGGTTGCTCACCTGCTGCTAATTTTTCTTTTAACAACACTCCCACTTCTTGTGTTACAGAAACAGTACGAATTGTTACTGCTTCAGCACCTGGACTTGCGGCCATTCCTGGAGCTGCACCCGCCGCATTGTTAGCTAAAACAACAAACGCAGCACCTTTCTTTTGTGCATTTAATGCTTTAACTGAGAAACCACAACCGCCACGGTCAATAACCACCGCTTTGCCCGTAAAGTCAACATCATCAGCAAATGCATCACAACCATTTTGATTTGCATCAGGGTAAACTAATTCAGCGTCATCACTACCAAATGTAAATTCACCTTGCGCACCGAAGCTTGCAGAACCTAATTCAACTTCGGCACCATCAACAGTCCCACTTAATACGTCTGATTCTAATGTTGGGTGCGTCATCGCGCCTACAGATAAAGCATTAGGCGTAGTACTTGGTCCACCAACACGGAAAGGATGGTCGCTATCATTACCCGCTGAAATAACAACATTAACACCTAAATCTACAGCTTTTTGGATAAGAAGCTGTGCGCCACCATCAATATAAGTGCCACCAAACTCACCACCAAGTGACATATTTATTACATCAACACGGTCAGAAATATCGCCATCACCATTTGGATCCATTGCAGATTCTAAAGCAGCCGCCTGTGCTGCACCAGAACACCCACCACCACATACTGAATAAACATAAAGCTCAACTTCTGGGGCTATACCTGTTACAGAATGAGAAACCGAAGTACCGTGACTTGTAGGTGCATTTGCCTCCGTTGGTTCAGCCGGATCATTTTCAATTGGATCGGCATCATCACGCACGTAATCGTAACCACCTTGCACTTGACCTTGTGGCCATGCAACTGATGTAGGATCTGCTTGTGCAGCGTCATAAGCTTCGACAGTACCAGCACCACCAAAGATTTTGTGAGTGTAATCAATACCAGTATCTAATACTGCAACTGTTTGACCCTTACCTGTCACTACACCAGTGCTAACTAAAGGAGAGGCATTTAAATAATCAGCCGATGCAGCTACATGTAATTCATAGTCATACATAGGTAGCACTTTCGCTACTCGTGGATCTAATGCAATTTTAGCTAAAGCTTCAGGAGTTGCTTCTACTATTAGTGTAGGTGCTAACACTTTAGTGCGACCGATAATTTTTGCATCGAAATCAAAGCTGCTAAGTTCAAGTGTTACTTCTGATTGTACTTGCTCAATTTGCGCCATTGTTGCGCGGCTATCACCTGCTTGATAAATACCTTGTGTCATCAAATCTGCAGCTGTCGTTGCATTTAACACAATCATGTGAGCCGAAGGTGACTGCTCTTGCACATTATCAGCTGTATAAGCTGTTGTTGTGTAGTTATTTAATGCAGCTACGCTGTTTACTGTTTGTGCGTTCACAGCTGTTGCCATTAACGCTGATGAGACAGCAAGAGATAAGGCTGTTTTTGTAATTAACTTGTTAGACATAAATTCCCCAGACGAGATTATTGTTATTAAGTGTTCCTTAAAAGGAACTGACAGTTCCGAATACTACACCATCAATAAACAAAAAAACAACATCTAAACAATAAATGTAACAGTCGTTACTTATGATTACAGGTTAAAACAAAAACACCGCCAATTGGCGGTGCTTTAATTCAGGTAAATATTACCTAATAAAAACCAGATTATTTTTGCTTACGACGACGCATAAATGCAAATGGCGCAGCAAATAACGTCAACCAAGCAAGTGAACCACCTGAACTTTTCTTCTCTGGTGTTGGTACAACAACATCTTCGGCTGGGTCTTGTGTCACTGCAATAATGACCTCCACAGCTTCAGATGTATGACCCATGGAATCGACCGCAACTACCATTACTTTAATCTCAGTTATTGCTTCATAGTCAATACTGCCTGCGACTTTCAGTTCACCTGTAGCTGAAATACTTACAAGCTCACTGCCCGTCACAGTATAACTAGCAATTGGTGTCGCATCCGCATCAGGGTCTGTTGCTGTTACTGAACCAATGACAGTATCCACTGCTGCATTTTCTTGCACAGAGAAACTTTGTTCTGCATCAACAACAGGTGTTACTTCAGCGCCTTCATCTGCAATATTATTTATAGTGACAGTAACCATCGCCGACTCAGAAATATTTCCAGCGGTATCAGTCGCAACGACTTCCAGTTCAACCATCATCAGACCTGCTTCGTAGTTAAGCATATCTTGATTCATCACAGTAACTTCACCCATTTTTGAAACAGATATAGCCGTAGAAGTAGAGCTTAAAACAATGAACTCCGACACTGGATTAGCTAAGTCAGCGCCATATGTTACTTCAAGCATACCGATAACAGTGCCATTTACCGTATTTTCATCAACCGAGAACGCTGCATCAGTAACCATTGGTGCTGTACCACTGTCTGCGCGAGGTGTCGCAACTAAAGGTGCTGAACCTGAACTAGACAGGACCATAAAGTCTTGTCCTGCATTCATCAATGTTCCTGACTCGCCAGGTTGCAACTCAGTGATTTGATTTTCATTACTGTCAACCACAGCTGCTAACACGTCGTTAGATGCGTCTCTAAATGTATAAGTACCCATTACGGTATCACCAGAACCCGTCGCGATAGGTGTCCATGTCGCTTCTTCTGTTCTAAAGCGAACATTGGCTGTTACTGTATCGATGCTTTCAGCAGTTAAACCAAATGCACCTAAACAACTTTGCATTGTGAAATGATTATTACCGATAACTTGATAGATATTATTTAGATTACCACTGCCTGAACCATAACCATGTGTAAAGGTAAGTGCACTTCCTGGTTCTACATCGTCAGAAAACCATTCGTTTTTACCATTTTGAACCGTGATGTCATAAGTGCCATCTTGATCTAAGTCAAAATCAGCCATGAACCCACCCACGTATGTGTGAGTAATACCTTCATTGAAGATCATTGTTGTTAGTGTTACAAAACCGTCTGCACATATATCAGTAGAAACTGCGAATGTTTCAATTGATCCACCGACAATATCAAAGCGCTGATCTTCATCAACCTCACCTGTTGCTACAACTGGCGCAAATACTGGTTTAAGCACTGTCGCACCGGTATTTGTCAATTTATGCATTGGACCTTTCTCAGTCATTTCAGGTGTTACCGTTACCTGTGCATTTGCTTTTGGTAATACGTGATACACAAGGTGGAACGCTTTCATATCCCCTTCAGAGAAAACAAGCGCACCGTCTAATTCAAGGTTCGTTAAATCTGCTGTGACAGCCTCAGAACCAACATTAGATGCATCCAATGTCCACTCTGGCAAGGTTGAAGGATCAATTTTTGCCATTACGTCAAATGACATTGTTTGACCTGCAGGCACAGTGATTGTTGCAGGGTATTGCATTGTTAACGAGTTACGCTCTACATCATTTGCATAACGCTGTTCTAATGAAAGTGTATAAACTTTATCAACGTTTGAGAAGTTCTTCACTTGAACCGTTTTAGTCAGCTCTACCATTTCAGCGGCATTAACTAAACCAAACGAAAGCGCAGCTTGTTTAGTGTCTTTAGCCCAGGCTGCAACTGGTAATTCAGCTGCTTTTTTAACATCAACCAAGCCAGCACCGATATAACTAATTGGCGCAAGTTCGGCATCTGGATTAATTGCGCGAGGCTCCATTGTTACATCAAGATTAGCAGCATTCATTAATGTCGCTTTAAGCTCAAATGCATTGCGTTCTGGGTGTGCTTCTTTAAGAAGGCTCATCGCACCAGCGGTTATAGGGCCAGAGAATGAAGTACCAGTAGCACCTGTCAAGCCATCACCTAAACCTGGGTGAGCAGTCATGATATTTACACCTGGAGCGGTAATTTCAGGTTTTAGTAATCCACCCATTGAAGGACCACGTGATGTAAAGTCAGCAATTGCCCCAGCTAGTACAAGGCGCTCTACAGCAAGGGTAAATTCTTTCCCTTCTTTAAGTGCCATACCCGTTTCTAAGTTAACACCAACTGATGGAATCGTTACGGCAGCATCAGAGCCCCCCATAGGTGCCGGTGTACCATCATCTGAATTATTGGCGATAATCACAAATGCAGCGCCTTTAGCTTGTGCTGCCAATACTTTTGTTGTAAATGCACAGCCACCGCGGTCAATAATCACGCCTTTACCTGTAAAATCAATACCCTCAGCAAAGTCGACACACGCAGTTTGATTTTCAGCTGGGTAAACCAGCTCAATATCACCCGTGGCAAAACTAAATGCTGTTTGAGGACCGAAACTAGCTGGTTGCACGGTGACATCTTTACCATCAACCATGCCATTACCGATACCTTGGTCGCCCGTTGGGTGAGTCATTGCACCTACAGACAGTGCATTTTCAGATGTACTAGGTCCGCCAACAATAAATGGATATGCGCCGTCATTACCCGCTGAAATAACAACGTTAGTACCTAGTTTAACCGCTTTATTAATAAATAGACCTACCGCGTCATTTGCAAAGTCACCATAATCACCACCCAGTGACATGTTAATAACATCAACACGGTCGGAAATGTCACCATCTTTATTCGGATCCATTGCATTTTCAAGAGCAAGTAACTGGGCTAAACCAGGACAACCACTGTTACATACTGAATATACGTAAAGATCAACATTTGGGGCAATACCATTTACTGAATTAGAAACGTGTGTACCGTGGTTAGTGTTAACATCGATTGGATCGGCATCATCATTTATATAGTCATAGCCGCCTTTGATTTGCGCTTGCGGCCAATCAACACTTGCTGGATCTGCCACTGCAGCATCATATGCTTCTTTAGTGCCCGCCCCACCAAATGCTGCGTGGGTATAATCAACACCAGTATCAAGCACAGCAACTTTAATGCCTTGGCCTGATGCAACACCACTTTCAACTAATGGTGTCGCCATTATGTAATCAGCGCTATCTGCAACACTTAGCTCGTAATCATATACTGGGTAAATCGCCTCTACTTGTTGATTATTCAATAAACGTGCTACGTCTTCTTGATTACCGTTAACGACGATTGAACTCACTAGAGTAGACGTTTTTGCAATGACTTGTAGCTGCAAATCCATAGAAGAAATAGCTTGCTCAACACTTGTTTGCGCTACTAAAGCTTGCGTACGAACAGCTGAAACGTCAGTACTTACTACTTGAGCTGTTGCAGGGGCATGCAGTTTAATCAACCAGCTAGATGCTTCGCCGCGAACCTGTTCTTTTTTTACGCCAGCTGTAGATTGGACATTTTTTTGAGACGTCAGATTATATTTTTCAAAATTATTAGCATGAGCTGATGCGCAAAAAGCACTTGCGACAGCAAGAGCAACCGCCGTTCGCTTAATTGAATTAGAATTCATAGTATTCCCCTGGATATATAATGGTTATGATTGTTTTTATTCGAGACTTTAAGTCATGTACAATATAAAACCATAATGTCGTAAATAACAACTATTTTATTACTTACCGTTTACACTTTGTTTCTACAAACAAAACAATAAATCTCAAAACGCTGATTATAATGAAATTTTAAATATTCACCCTTGTAAATGAATGTAAACACAAACGCAACAATACCCAAAAGAGAAACTAATGAACAATGAAGTTATCAATATATTAACAATGGCTAAGGTAATACAGACAGCTGTAGCGCCGGTATTTTTGATCACAGGTATTGCCGCAACGTTGGGCGTATTATCAAATCGTTTAGCACGAATAACTGACAGAGCCCGCCAACTTGAACGTAAATTGAAGGTCAGTACCGATGAGGAATTTAATACCTCGCTAACCACAGAGCTCAGAGCACTACTAAAACGATCTCGCTTTATCCATATCGCATTTAGTTTAAGTGTATTAAGTGCTGTACTTGTGTGTGCCGTGGTTATGCTGCTGTTTTTATCGCATATTCAGGCAGTTAATTTAGGAGTCACTATCGGTAGTTGTTTTGTCGGCGCCATGGCGTTACTGATTTGTGCGTTTATGTCACTCCTTGGTGAAGTATTCTTAGCCACGCGCAGTATGCGCAGAGGAATGATATTTGCCGACATAGATATCAATGACTAAAAATATGAATCAAAAACGATAACTTAAGTTTAATGGTTAAAGCTAAGTTAAGTTTAACCGCAATAAACTTGAATAATATGACCTACTGATATACAACAACGGTTGTTAACGCTATGAATACAATTAAGGGGCGAAAGGAATGAAATTAAAACAGCTATTTTTAGGCACAGTATTATCAACATTAGCGCTGGGCGCATCAGCTGAATCTGTATTTGAAGAGCCAAGTGATGCGATTGAATATCGCCAAGCTGCATTTTCAATGATCCGTGTACAAATTGGTGATATGGGCGACATGCTAAAAGGCAAAGTAGAGTTTGATGCACAACGCTTTCAAAAGCGTGCAAATAATGCAGCAGCATTGTCTAAAATGCCATGGGAAGCATTTGGCGCTGGCACTGATAAAGGCGATACATCTGCCCTTCCAGCAATTTGGAGTGATAACGAAACCTTTATGAAAAAAGCAACTGCATTTCAGCAATATGCTGATGAGCTAGCCGTTGCTGCACAATCTGGTGATAAAAAGCTAATTGCCAAAGCGTTTGGTCCTTGGGCTAAAGGCTGTAAAGATTGCCACACATCATTTAAAGATTAATCTTTGAACCGATAAGCTTTAAACAAAATGGCGCTCAATCAGCGCCATTTTTGTTTTTTAATTGCTAACTAACTAAATAACTTAGCGGCTCTGCGCCCCATGTCATCAATAGTCCACCTAGTAATACAACAAAAATAACAATTGCTAACCAAGGCGATTTGGTTACTTTAACCTCTGCATTACCTGCTTCTTTGTCCGTATACCCGGTGACCATCGCTTTAACTAACCTTTTGCCTTTAATGCGGTAAATAACAATTGCCACAACGTGTAAAATAATCGCATAAAATAATAAGTCGAAATTTGTGTGGTGCAACCAGCCCGCCCAC
This sequence comes from Pseudoalteromonas porphyrae, assembly GCF_001298125.1. Classification (NCBI taxonomy): domain Bacteria; kingdom Pseudomonadati; phylum Pseudomonadota; class Gammaproteobacteria; order Alteromonadales; family Pseudoalteromonadaceae; genus Pseudoalteromonas; species Pseudoalteromonas porphyrae. Next base: position 80,187 of record NZ_LHPH01000011.1, read on the forward strand.
TCAACCACATTATTAGAGGCATATTGCACCAATGGTCCGTCGGTTAAAATATCGTCCGTGGTCATTAAGCCACTCACTAACTGCACCAATAACAATGCAAAAAAAGCGAGCACCATATAACTGCCCGCAGCACCATGACCCACTGGCTCATTAGTTTGTTTAAACGATTTGATTGCCGCAATAGGAGAATGTAGTAATGCACTTAACTTCGCCGTTTTACTACCAATTAAGCCCCATATAAGACGCGTTAACAGCAGCGCTAATGTAAAAAAACCTGCGATAAAATGCAGTTCCATCATGCCTTCTTCAGCACTAAAATACAGTGTGGCAATTGCTATTACGAGTAGCCAGTGAAAGCTACGAATAAACCCATCCCATACTTTAATACGTTTAACCACTTGATCATCCATCGTAATAACTACCTCTTAAATATATACTCTATAATAATGCCACAGACTGCTTTACACGACTATTTCAACGCGGCGAATAACCGCAGGTATAACGCGCAATTTTTTACAAGCTTTGTATATTGGTTTAGATATACTCAAAGCTATAAGAGCTAAAATAACAAAAGCGGCGCCAATGAAAGATGAACAATCAACTTTTTATCACCATGAGAAATTAGGCGGGTTAGAGGCTTTACAAGCACGCTTTACTCATCAGAATTTTTCACGCCATAGCCATGAAGGCTACACCATTGGTTTAATTGATTGCGGCGCGCAAAAGTTTTATCGCAGTGGCAGTGACCATATCGCACCAAAAAATAGTATTATTTTAGTCAATGCCGACCAAATTCATAATGGCCAAACAGCAACCGAAGCAGGCTGGTCATACAGAGCAATGTATCCGCATCCAGAGCAATTTGACGCACTTTCTCAAGAGTTAATAGGTATTCGCTGTGGCGCACCTTATTTTGATTTTGCTGTTTACAACAATCGCTCACTTACACACGAATTAAATCAACTACTTAATTGCTTAACAACTACAGTGAAAAATAATAACCAACTGCACACTGAAAGCTTATTTTACAGTGTGATGACTCAGTTAATGCTGTCATTTAAACAAGATTACCGACAATTAAAACAACTAAAACCCAAAGCAAACCTTACACATGCACAGCAATACCTTGATGAATATTGCTGTGAAGAGATAAGCCTTGAGCGAATAGCCGCCCTGAGTCACATGAGTCCATTTCATTTTATTCGCCAATATAAAAAACAATATGGTTTAACTCCTCATGCATACCAAATACAGCGCCGTATTCGCCATGCAAAGACATTGTTAAAACATGGTTTAAATGTCAGCCAAACAGCAAACGAATGTGGCTTTCATGATCAAAGTCACTTACATCATCACTTTAAATCTCGCATTGGCATTACGCCTGGCCAATATAGAAATCTATTTAGCAGTTCATTAACGAAGGATACACAGTGAAAAAGGCATTACTTAAAGGTTTTTTAGATATGCTACCGCTGTGTTTAGCGGTGATCCCATGGGGTATTTTATGTGGATCGTTAGCGGTACAGAATGGTTTTACAGCTCTCGAAACACAAGCTATGTCACTATTGGTTTTTGCAGGCTCAGCGCAACTGGTTGCCATTGAACTAATGGCTGGTAATACGCCGTTATTAACTATTTTATTTACTACTTTTATTATTAGTTCACGGCATTTTTTATATGGGTTAGCGGTACGCCACAAAGTAATAGATCAACCTTTGCGTTGGCGCCTACCTGTAAGCTTTGTACTCACTGATGAATTATTTGCATTTTCTCACCACCGCAAAGCCTACCGTACAAAAACGCGTTTAACCTATGCGCTAAGTGCCGGATTTAGTTTTTATATAGCGTGGAATTTATGGACTTTTATTGGCATTGTAGCAGGGAGTTTATTGCCCGATTTAACCACCCTCGGTTTAGATTTTGCCATTGCCGCAACATTTATAGCGCTGGTTATTCCTGGCATAAAAAACCTTGCAACCTTAGCAACGGTTGTAACCGCAGGCATAGTTGCTAGCGTTTTAAAAAGCCAAGGGTTTGAGTTGTGGTTGGTTGTTGCTGCACTGAGTGCTATGACCGTGGGGTATATTATTAGCCGTGTTATTAGTCGCATAAATAGCCAAATACATATAAAACAGGCGCCTAAATCATGATGACAACTATTTTATTAATGGCCTGTATTACTTTTTTTACCCGTTACTTATTTTTACACCGCGCTTTGCCCTTTAAAGTCGGACCAAAAATGCAGCAATTTTTAAGCTTTAGCGCCCCTGCAGTGCTCACTGCTATTTGGGTGCCTATCGTATTTGTAACAGATAATGGTATTAACCTAAACTGGCAAAACCCATACCTCAGCGCTGCAGTTGTCGCAATTATTGTCGCGTATAAAACGCATAACATTTACTACACAACGCTGGCTGGTATGGGCCTGTTTTTAATTTTGAATTAGCGCCAAATCAATGCGCCAATTCAATTGCCGATACTGGCGCTAAACACTGGCAAGTAAAACAGCACGGCTCTTTTCAAGAGTAACTTGCTCTCGCTCACCGAGCGCCGTCATGCCGTGGCGCTCAAGCTGCTTAACAATTTTATCTGCCACTTCTTCACCTAAGTTGTAATCACTTAGACGAGTTGGCATGTTTACACTATGGAAAAACGCCTCTGTTGCAGCAATTGCTTGCTCAATAGCGGCATCTTCATCGCTAATATCAAGGCCTAAAACACGTTGTGCATATTGTAAAATTTTACCGCGTTTCGTTTCTTTTTGCTCAGCCATCATACGTGGCAATACAATCGCTAACGTTTGTGCATGATCAAGGCCATACACTGCCGTCATTTCGTGCCCTAGCATATGCGTTGACCAATCTTGCGGCACACCAGCACCAATTAATCCATTTAAGGCCATCGTTGCCGACCACATAATATTAGCGCGCACTTTGTAGTTGTCTGGCTCACTGAATGCTTTTGGGCCTTCTTCAAGTAAGGTCATTAAAATACCTTCAGCAAAACGATCTTGTAACTTAGCGTCTACATCGTACGTTAAGTATTGTTCCATAGTATGAACAAACGCATCAACAATACCGTTAGCTACTTGGCGTTTAGGCAATGAGTAAGTCACTGCAGGGTCAAGCACAGCAAATTGCGGTTGTACAAATGGGCTAGCAAATGGCAATTTGTCATGACTATCAAGGTTAGATACAACACTAAAGGTATTTGACTCAGACCCCGTTGCTGGCAAAGTTAGCACTACACCTAACGAAATCGCTGACTTAATTTCACCACCTTTAGCTAAAATATCCCACGGTTCACCTTCATAATTTGCCGCTGCAGCAATAAATTTACTGCCGTCAATAACAGAACCGCCACCAACAGCTAAAATATAGTCAATCTGTTTCTCTTTAACTAAAGCAACCGCTTTCATGCACGTTTGATAACTTGGGTTTGGCTCGATACCTGCAAATTCAAACCAAGTATGCTCACTTAACGCATTACTTACTTGTTCATAAATACCATTTTTTTTGATGCTGCCGCCGCCATACGTAACCAGTACTTTTGCGTCAGTTGGGATCTCACTTTTAATTAATGCGATTTGTTGTTCGCCAAAATGAATTTTTGTTGGGTTTGCAAAACTAAAATTTAACATGCTTGCTCCATTAATTGATTATGCATAATGCGTGGTGACCAAATGATTGTAGACTTTTAACGTTTAAATTAAAGATTAAGATCAGGCAATCACTTTTGCACAGCTGCAACAATGAATGATATAAACTATAATTACTTAATATTTTGAGAACATAATATATGTGGCAAGGCCTTGATGAATTTTTACATGTCGTTGAACATGGCAGCTTTACCCATGCAGCAAAAGCTATGGAAGTGTCAACATCTCATATTAGTCGCCAAGTACAACAATTAGAAAACCGCTTAGGCTCAGTGCTGTTTCAACGTACCACCCGTAAAATAAGCTTAACTGACGCAGGGCGTGAATACGCAGTTAAACTCAAAGCCATAAAACAAGAACTTATAGACGCTAATAATCAATTACAAGGCGAACAACGCAGACCCAAAGGCCTTATTCGCATTACCGGCGCGGGGGAATTTGTCGCAACTAATGTAGCACCCAAAATTGTTGAATTCGTAAAACGCTACCCTGACGTGGAAGTCGATATGGACTTTAATAATCGCAACGTTGACCTCGTAGAAGAAGGTTTTGATTTAGCCATTCGTTTTGGGCGTATGCAAGACTCGAATTTAATCGCGAGACCACTATGCCCTCGCATCATGACGCTCGTTGCAAGCCCTGACTATTTACAACAAAACCCCGCTCCTACAACACCTCACCAGCTCACTAAACATAATTGCTTAGTGGCAATGGGTAAACGCTGGCGATTTAATTTTAATGGCGAAATCAAAGAAGTAAAAATTACTGGAAACTGGCGCAGTAATCATCCACGCGCATTACTCAGTGCAACATTGGGTGGATTAGGGATTGCCCACTTAGCTTGCGATATTGTTGAACAATACGTGCAACAAGGCCAATTAGTAACGCTGCTTGATGAATTTCAAGTCACTGATAATGCATCTTGGTTAGTATACCCACGCAAAGATTTAATGCCGTATAGAGTACGTTTATTGATTGAATATTTACTCACAAGTTTTAGGGCGTGTTGACCTTTGCAGATTAAAATTCGTTCAATCCAAAGGCGATTTAATCGCGGCGCGAGGTTTGTAACCGAGTGGGCTAAGTAAAAATCGAGCAAAGCTAGATTTAAGCTGTATGTCTGTCACAACTCAGGATAGAATTTACCAAACAACAATAATAAAGTGAGCATCATGAACGACTTTCACCAACTTTCAGCCACAAACTTACAGGGCCAAACATTTGATTTTAGCAACCTTGAAGGCAAAGTGGTTTTAATTATTAATACCGCCAGCAAATGTGGCTTTACACCGCAATACGAAGGCCTGCAACAATTGCATGCAAAATACGCCGAGCAAGGATTGGTTATTATTGGTTTTCCATGTAATCAATTTGGTCAACAAGAACCTGGAAACGCTAAGGATATCGAGCAGGGCTGTTTAATTAATTATGGCGTTGACTTTGTGATGATGGGCAAAGTAGATGTAAACGGCGAACATGCACACCCCGTGTTTAGGCATTTAAAATCAGCCTTACCAGGGTTTTTGAGTCGTAAAATAAAATGGAATTTCACAAAATTTTTAATCGGCCGCAATGGCGAACCTATTAAACGTTTCGCTCCTTTTACCAAGCCGCAACAAATCGAAAGCACGATCATTAAAGCACTTAAAAACTAAAAGCAATAAAGAGGCATACGCCTCTTTATTTTAAACTGTTGCTTAGTGATTCATGTACTCATCAAAGTCATCATCACCTAAGTTTTTACGCAAGCGTTTTTGCTCCAGGTAGTCTTCCAACTTTTTCTTCACCTTTTGCTTATTCTTGTCGTGTTGATTACGCCCAACCATTTCGTACTCGTCTTCAACAAAAGCGTCATCTAGCGCATCGTAACTAAATGTCTTACCCACAACCCACTCCATAAAGTGTTTGAGACCAATGTAGGATTTTTATCACTGCCATTGGTAAAATTAAAATGTTCAGTGCGCTTATTCAACATAGTGAAGCGCACCAAAGTAAAGCCACAACCCATTCTAAAATGATGTTATGTCAGTAATGTGAATAAATAGCGTTAAATTTGAATTCTGGAAAGTGAGACTTTTTTATCGAAACGATAAACATTATTTATGCTTATAAATTTTTTAGTCATTTTGACTAAAAATTAGTTTTTTTATCATTTAATAGACCAATCAAAAAATAAAGAAAAGACCCTAACAACATGATTATTAATATTAATTTTTTTTGGCATCAAACTTGATAACAACTAAGTAAGCATTCGTTATAATCAACACATTAGCAGGATATAAAAATGAAAAAATTACTTTTAGTAGGTTCTTTATTTATTGCCACAGGGGCAATGGCGCACAATGATAACGACTCGCATATTTCATTTAGCGGCGATTCGTGCAAAGTAGAGTTTCAAAATGATGTTCGCATTAAACCAAACGAACTCGAAATTTTTACCGCTAACGATCACACCATGACTTTCACTAACAATGGCGAGCTCATTGTTGATGGCCAAACATTGACATTAGATGAGCAGCAGCGTCAAGCAATCAGCGACTACTCAGACAGCCTACGAGGCCAGCTACCTGAAGTTGCTAACATTGCACTTGAAGGTGTAAAAATTGCCGGCGTTGCAATTGAAGAAGTCGCCAATGCATTTAACATCCAAGGTCTAGACAGTATTAATGACCTAATGGCAGAGATTCAGGTTGAGGTAGAAAATACCTTTTATCAACAAGGTGCCTTTGTAATGGGCCAGCAAAGTTTCAATGACTTTGGCGAAAATTTTGAAAGCCATTTTGATGAACAAATTGAAAGTGCCGTTGAATCAGCAATGATGCAATCAATGGGCAGTATTTTGATGGCATTAGGGTCTGAGTTAATGGGTGCCGGCGGCGATATGCAAGCCTTTGAACAGCGTATGGAAAATATGGGTGCACAAATAGAAGAAAAGGTAGAACTGCAAGCAAACGCACTGGAAAAACGTGCTGATGCATTATGTGATAATTTTTCAACGATTGCAGCGCAAGAGCAGCAACTTGTTAAATTAGTACCAGAGCTAAAAAATTATCAATTATTTAGCTACAAACAAAACAACTAAACTCATATAACAATTTGATATCCCTTTAGCAGCACTCTTTTAAACGTGCTGCTTTTTTACTTTTTAGCTAAATGTATTAACTCACCAAGTTTAATAATTGCTTGCTCGACTCGTTCATTCCAAGGCAAGCCATAACTTAACCGTATACAGCTGCGATACTTATTCGTTGCCGAAAATATATAACCCGGTGTAATACTAATACCATTCTCTAGCGCGAGTTGAAATAGCTTAATACTGTCAAAGCTTGGCCCTAAATCAACCCAGACCACGCAGCCACCTTGCGGATCACTAATACGTGCAGTGGCAGGAAAAGCTTGCTGCAAACACCAAATCATCCGCTCTTTATTGGTACGCAGACGCTGCCTAAGTAATTTTAAGTTACGCTCATAATCACCACTGGCCACAAACTCATATAACGTCCATTGATTAATTAAAGATGTTGAGCAGCTTAGTGCTCGTTTATAACGCCTTGCGCGCGCTGCAAACTTTCCCGCAATTAACCAACCAACACGATAACTCGGAGCCGCTGTTTTTGAAAACGAAGAACACGTTAACACGAGCCCCTTTTTTGAATACGCTTGTGCAGGTATGCCTCGCTCGGGAGTAAAATGCAAATCGCCGTACACATCATCTTCAATAAGCACTACATCTTGTGATTCTAATAGCTCAACTAATTGTTTACGCTTATGATCCGGCATAAAGCTGCCAACCGGATTGTTGATCGAAGTTGAAAACACACAGGCTTTAATATCGTGATCTTGCAAAGCTTGGTTCAGATCATCAAGCCAGATCCCATCATCAGGACATAGCGGGATCTCCAGTGCTTTAAGGCCTAAACTCTCGATCAATTCAATGATCCCAAAATAACAAGGTGACTCGATCGCAATCACATCTCCCGGCATTGTCGCACATTTTAACGCGATCGCTAGAGCCTCTTGTGCGCCATTGGTGATCACTAATTCATGGCTATCAACCCCAATACCAAAATCTAAATAACGATGGATCAACTGCTTTTTAAGCGGCGCAAAACCATCCATCGCCCCATAGTTTATTGCACGACTCCCTGCAATCGACATTACCCGACGCATGGTCCGGCTAAGCATTTTATCGGTTGGGGCTGCCGCAACAGGGTTTGCAATACCAAAAGGCACCACATTCGCTTGATGGATGGCATCGTATACTTGCTCAATTAACACCTGCATATTAACTGATACAGGCGCGCGGCTCAGCTTTACTCGTTTAGGCCGAGCAAGTTGTGTATTAACTGTTTTTAAAAAGTAACCAGACTTTTCCCGCGCTTCAACAAGACCTTGTGCCTCAAGTGACTGATAAGCCAATTTTACAGTCGGGATGCTCACATTGAGTTTTTCGGCCATTTTGCGTAATGAAGGAAGTTTCTCACCAGGGAGCAGTGTGCCCTGCTCACTTAAATCGCGAACAAGTTGCATGACTTGCTGGTATAAAAAATCATGATTAGTTTTACTGATCACTAACGACATTGCATTTACCTTTCACTCAAAGCACCCCAAATCTGTATAGGTTGCATTTATAGTTTTCTGTGTATGTTAAGTATACAGAAGCGAACTAAAATGAACACTTCATCTTCACACTTGGACCAAGGCCATGAAAAGTATCGCGCTGTACACTCTCACCGTTTTGATTTGGGGCTCTACTTGGCTCGCTATTGAATTTCAATTAGGTGACATCGCCGTTGAAGTTTCGCTATTCTATCGCTTTAGCCTTGCAGCTATTTTGATGTGGATGTGGGTGGGCGTAAAAAAACTCCCCATGAATTACACCCGCCGAGACCATGGTTTTTTTGTTTTATTAGCGCTGTGTAATTTTGGACTTAATTATTTGGTTCTTTACTGGGCACAAAATTACTTAACGTCAGCCATGACATCCATTGCTTTTTCAATGCTGCTCATAATGAATATTATTAATACCCGCTTATTCTTTGGTAAACCTATCGCCAAACGTATTTACAGCGGCGCTATTTTAGGTGTTTTAGGCATCATTTGCTTGTTTTGGCCACAGTTACAGCAGTTCGACTTGAGTAACGGGGTGTTGGTCGGGTTACTACTTGCTCTAAGTGGTACCTTTGTGGCTTCATTAGGGAATATGGTCAGTGTTCGCAATTCTCACCAGCAAATAGGTGTTATGCAAGGTAATGCGTGGGGCATGCTATATAGCGCGATTGGGCTATTATTTTACGTCATTATTAGCGATGCTCAGTTTAGCTTGTCGGCACCTGCAAGCTATTGGTATTCATTAGTTTATTTATCTGTATTTGGCACTGTTATCGCATTTGCTTGTTACTTTGCATTACTAAGAAACATAGGCCCAGAACGCGCCAGTTATGTGATTGTATTATTTCCTTTAGTTGCCGTTGCACTGAGCACATTATTTGAAGGGTTTATCTGGCAAACGAATACGTTTATAGGCTTTAGTTTAGTGCTGGTAGGTAACGCCATTGTACTAACCCCAACAAAACGAATTAAAGCATTTTTTGCAGCGCGGTCATTGCAGCAAAAAAGCTCCATCCCCGGTTAGAATACGTTTTAAACGTAACTAACCCCAAAGCGCCTACTTGTTAGGCGCTTTTTTTATTTTTAACTGCATACTTTTTTTATCTCTAACTGTATAGAGGTACACGTTGGCACACAAAAACGTAGGGCTCGTGGATGCACTTGAATAGAAGCAGGTGTTACACCAATCAACTCGCCATCGGCTTCAATAGGTAAATTAGGTGTATTAATGGTTGCAACCGTCACGCGTTGATACTCAAGCCCTGTCATTGTATGGTGATTGCGTAGTAATAAACGCATAAAACTATATAGGTTGCCCAACAACCCACGCGCAGGCATGGCATAGCATTCCAAGTAACCACTGTTCAATCGTGCCTTAGGTGCAATAGCCAAGCCACCACCAAAATAACGATGGTTCGCAAATACAGTGATTAGATTTTTATACGCATACTCACGCCCTGAAAAATCACTGGTGATATGCGTACCTTTATAACCTAATAGATATTTAAATCCTGCCAAGCTATAACCAAGCGAGGACCGAGCAGGTTTTGTCTGCAATGCTTTGACAACATGAGCGTCAAAACCAACCCCTGCAATATTGACAAAATAACGGTCATTTATTTGCCCAACATCTATTTTGACATCACCTTGACTAAAAACCGCCGTGCGCCACTCTTTATCAGAGCAGCCAAAGCCTCGTGAAAAATCATTCCCTGTACCTAATGGCAATAACGCCAACGAACACGAAAGTCCCACAAGTGCATTAACAGCTAAATTGAGTGTACCATCCCCTCCAACCACCACTGCACGTTGATAATATTCCGCGCGTTGAGTTATTTTTTTGCAATCTGGATGAAAATTTCCCGTGGTATATATTATTTCAGTACTTATTTGTCGTTGATTGCACTCATGGAGTAACCAATCACATACTTTTTTATGATTTTTATTTGTACTTGGTTTAATAATTATCAACATCGTAATACCAATCTACCCACCTATTTAAAAAAACACATTAACAAAAGATAAATTAATCTGAATAATTAGTCACTTTTTCTATTTCACAATGCATAAAAAATAAAAAATAAAATTAAAACCCTTTAAATACAGACCAAAAACACCACCCAACCTTCATAACCATGCAGTTATCACAGATCATAAAATCTGAACTGCACGTTAAAAAAACATATTCGGATTAGTTATTTCTATCTGACCACCCTAATTTTTATCGTTTTATTTTTGTGCAATTAAGCGTCAGAATAGCCCTGTTGTCAAAACAGACATAACCCGGAGCAAAGTAATGAACCCAGTAAATACATTAAATGAAAATGCAGCAACGCATGTTGCCGTAAAACCAGCCAATCGCAAAGCAAAAATGCTCGCTAAACTTAACCGTTATGGTAAAAAGCTAGCACTTGGCGGCGCAGTTCAATATAAGTAACCACCCAACCATGGTTACTTTAGCGGTGCAGCAAACACCCAACCACTAAATGAAAACACTTATTTAGCTCCCTCGTTTGCTGCAACCCCTTCTTAAAACACCTCAAAAACACTTAATTTCAAAAAAAAACCACTTTTTAGAACAAAAAACCAGCAAACGATCTTTTTCCTATTTACACAGCCCACACACCTAAGTATTATCTTGCGTCAACGGAGAGATGGCAGAGTGGTCGAATGCACCGGTCTTGAAAACCGGCAGGGGTTTATAGCCCCTCTAGGGTTCAAATCCCTATCTCTCCACCATTATTACTTTTTGGTGGTTCACTCGACTATCAAAATGAAAAGTTTATGCGCTGGAGAGGTGGCCGAGTGGCCGAAGGCGCTCCCCTGCTAAGGGAGTATAGGGTTTGTAGCTCTATCGAGGGTTCGAATCCCTCCTTCTCCGCCATTTATTAAATTAAACCGCTTAATTGCGGTTTTTTTATGTCCGTAACCTTTACACCGATGAAGGAGGGTGAGAATCCTCGACTAGGGTTCGATAAAATGTCAGGAACATTTTAGGCCGCTGCAAGCGTCGCGAAGCGATTGATTACATGGACGTAAGCAAGCCCATCCCCACGTTTGACTTAAATAACAGTATGAAAAGCCCGTTCTGTATAACTATGGCCTTTACACCAATGAAGGCGGGTGAGAACCCTCGACCAGAGTTCGACCAAACTTTATCGGGAACAAAGTTAAACGCGCGCAGTGCGGTCAAAAAACTAAACTCTAGCTCCTTTCCGCTAAATTGTGTAATGTAATAACAAATACAACGCATCAACTTTTAAACCAAATTCAAAAATCGTTCTCATTTTCTTTTCAGAAACACCAAAATATTTCCTAAGGCTACAAGTTGAGTAACAAAGAGGACAAAGAAAGTGGTATTTTATATGCAGTTTTTACAACTGTATTATTGTACTTCCTTTTCAAAATTACTTTAATTTACACAATAGTTTCAGATAGACATATTTCTTGTCTAAGCTCTCACTGGGACAACATTGAAGTAGTTATTACTCCTTTTTCTGCATTCTTAATTTTAGCAATATTAAGTTGTATTTGGTTGTTCCTTAGTTGTTTAAAATATAAAAAGAAGGTAGGTAAAGCAGCCTATCTAATATTTTTTGTTGCAGCAGTATTCTATTATTTTTGGTTTAAAGGTTTTTACGGCTTTTGGTTACTAATAGAATATGAGCAGGACAAAATAACCCTCTCACAATTTTTTAACCAAACTGGAAGCGATGAGTTATTTAAATTATATGAAGGGCATCACGAAATTCAAATGTTCTGCCAATCATATGATCACAATTCAGATAAAAAATCTGATAACTAAATATTTCACTATAGTGATTAACCGCTGCAAGCGCCTCCCGCGATTGATTACATGGACGTAAGCAAGCCCATCCCCACGTTTAACTCGCATCTCAGTATAAATTCTCCAAGCTTTATGACATTCACGGTGGTAAGCCACTCGCCTACAAGTAGTATCTACCGTGATTCTGTAGATACGTCATTTATAACGAAAACTATGCCCTACCACTTCTTTTTGCTAGTGTGCTTAGATAACTCAATTTAAGCACTAGAAACTATGACTAACACCATGACCGAACTTGAAAAAATGCAGCTGGGCTTATCTTATATTGCCTCAGATCCAGAACTAGCAAACACGCAAACTCACGCCAAACTGGTATGCCATCAGTTTAATTTGGCCGATCCAACAACACCGTATGAGTGAGTTAAAATTCTTGGTGCCTTATTAAAGTTTAAAGGTAAGGCCTACCTTGAACCGATGTTTTATTGCGGTTTTGGTTTTAATATAGAGCTTGGCGATAATTGTGTGATTGGCGCAGGCAGTGTAGTGACAAAAGATATTCCGGCCAATTCGGTGGCCGTTGTAATCCCTGCAAAGTGATTAGGGCGATAAAAACTAAATAGTCGCCCTGGTTGTTAACGCAGGTTAATCTTGCAAACTAAACCCATCTGCATCTAAATGCGCGGGGAAACTTTGCTTAAATAGTTCAAGCGGCTCTTTCTTTAAAGTGGTAATTACAATGTCTGATTCATTGTCTATTGCAGCGACTAGCACATCACCTTTGAAATCATACACTGCAGTGCCGCCATTATGCACAACGCCATTGCCATCTTCCCCCACACGGTTCACACCAACCACATAGCACTGGTTTTCCATCGCACGCGCCATTAATAGGGTATCCCATACATTACGCCTTGCTGCGGGCCAATTGGCGACATTTATCATCACATCGTAATCGTTACGATTACGTTGAAAAACCGGGAAGCGTAGGTCATAACACACTTGCGGTAAAACCCTAAAACCATTAATGGTGAATATTTGCCGCTGCTGCCCAGCTTTTACAAAATCACCTTCTTTACCCAAACAAAATAGGTGGCGTTTGTCGTAAAACTTAACCTCACCACTGGGCCACACCCAGTAAAAACGATTGGCTTTTTTGTCACCTTGCTCTACTAATACGGAGCCTGCAACCACTGCATTGGCCGATTTAGCTGTCGCGATTAACCAAGCAAGTACTTGACCGTTTTCCGGTTCAGCGCAATCGAGGCTTATCGCAAAGCCGGTGGCGAACGTTTCGGGTAATAAAATAAGATCAACCGCTTTATCTATATTAGCTATTTTATTGCCAAAATTTTCCAAGTTAGCAGCTTTATCTAACCAGTTAAGCGAGGTTTGCACCAAAGCGAGCGTTAAAGTTGACATAAAATCTCCGCAGCTTGCAGCAAAGTTTCATCGCTTTTAGCAAAGCACAAACGAATTACTTTATCGTGACTTGGTTGTTGATAAAACACACTCAATGGGATAGCAGCAACGCTCGCCTGTTCAACTAGCCATTGGCAAAACTCAACATCATTTAACTCAGACACATCACTGTAATCGAGTAGCAAAAAGTAAGTGCCTTCGCTGGGCAAAATAGTAAAGCGGCTACCTTTAAGAGCATTACTGAGCACATCGCGTTTTTGTTGATAAAACTCACTAAGCTCATCCACATGCTCTCCTTGTTGCTCTAACATATCGGCTAATGCATGTTGTGCAGGCGTAAAACTTGAAAAGGTCACATATTGATGGATTTTACGAAACTCCACAGCCAAGCTTGCTGGTGCGATGCAATATCCCATTTTCCAACCCGTACTGTGAAATGTTTTACCGAAACTTGAAATAACAAAGCTTTTTGCAAATAGCGCATTATCACGCAGTACACTTAAGTGAGGCTGCCCATCAAAGGTAATGTGCTCGTATACTTCATCGCTGATGACATATAAATCATGCGCTGAAACTATCGCTTTAAGGGCATTTATATCTTGCTGCTTTAATGTTTTGCCACTGGGATTATGTGGGGTATTTATAATTATTGCGCGGGTGTTTTTATTTACGGCACTGGCAACAGCTTGCCAATCAATCACATAATCTGGCGCATGTAGCGCAATATTAACCGACTTACCGCCTGCCAGCTCTATTGCCGGTTGATAAGAGTCATAAGCGGGGTCAAATATAATGACCTCATCGCCGCGACGTACAATAGCTTGAATTGCAACAAATAATGCCTCTGTGGCGCCTGATGTAACGGTTACCTGCTGATCGGCATTAATTTCTGCACCGTATTTTCGCTGTGCTAATTCAGCTATTTGTTGCTGTAGTCGCGGCACACCACTTGAAGGCGAATATTGATTCATTCCTTCTAATACATAATGGTTCAGCTGTTTTTTTAGCAGCTCTGGCGCGTCAAATTCAGGGAAACCCTGCGATAAATTAATTGCTTCATATTGATTTGCTAAAGTGGTCATTTGACTAAAAATACTGGTGCCTAAATTTGGCAATTTACTTTCAAACACTGGTTACCCTTAATGATGGTTTTGCGCCCAAAGCGATGCTATCATTGCTTATAAAAGAAGTATAGCCGTCTAAATCGTTTTAGTAGCTCGAGGATTATATGCATAACAATACCGCTATTTCAGAACTTATAGAAGCAGGAAAATGGATCAGTCAACGTGGTTGGGTTCCTGCAACAGGTGGCAACTTTTCAGCTCGTACAACCACCGGATTTGTTGTAACTGCCAGCGGCTTTGATAAAGGTCAGCTCGGTACTCATACCTTTATTCAGTTAGACCATAATGGTGATCGCAGCGCGGGTTCAGCCAAACCTTCTGCCGAAACAGAGCTGCATTTATGCATGTACAAACTCATTCCTTCAGCTAACTTTGTATTGCATACCCACTCTGTTGCAGCCACGGTACTATCGCGGGTAGTTAAAGGCCACAGCCTTGATTTACAAGGCTACGAAATGCAAAAGTCAATTGCAGGCAATACGTCACATTTAGACACACTTAGTATTCCTATTTTTGATAACGACCAAGATATTGATCGCCTAAGCTTATTAGTAAGTGACCATCACTTACATACGCCGATTGAGTATGCAGTGCTTATTCGCGGCCATGGTCTATATGTTGTAGGGCGTGATATTCGTGAAGTACGTCGCCACTTAGAAGGCTTAGAGTTTTTATTTAGTTGTGAGCTTGAGCGTTTAAAATTAGAAGGTATTTCAGCAGAGGCAAAAGTATGATCAAGGCATTATTAACTGATATTGAAGGCACAATTACCCGAATTTCATTTGTTAAAGAAGTGCTGTTTCCTTATGCCGCTGCGCGGTTACCCGAATTTGTAAAAGCAAACCAGCAACAAGACGCCGTAGCTGAACAATTAAATGCCGTAAAAGAATTTATCGAGCAGCCAGATGCCCCTATAGATACGGTTATTAGCACCTTGCTCAAATGGGTTGCCGACGATAAAAAAATTACCCCACTTAAGCAACTGCAAGGTTTGATTTGGCAGGCGGGTTACGAAAATGGTGATTTTACTGGTCACTTATATCCTGATGCCTACCAGTTTTTACAACAGCAAAAACTCGCAGGTCAGCAGCTTTATGTGTATTCGTCAGGTTCAGTAAAAGCACAACATTTGATTTTTCAATACTCCGATTTTGGTGACATCCGCCCACTATTTACTGATTACTTTGATACCAAGGTTGGTGCAAAACAAGAGCAATCATCGTATGAAAGCATTATTACGCAACTGCCATTTGACGCAAATGAAGTGTTATTTTTGAGCGATGTGGTTAGCGAGCTTGATGCAGCTAAAGCCGCAGGCCTAAATACGTTGCACTTAATCCGTGATGGTCAAGCCTGCTCGGTTGAACATAATTACATTAACGATTTTAGCCAGTTTACAGCGGAGTATTTAGCATGAGCCAATTAACTATTTTTGCTGACTGTAATGGCGAAAATGCGCTTTTTACAAGTCATGACAACAACGAGATAGCCGCAGAGTTAAATAAGGTCGGTGTACGTTTTGAGCAGTGGCAAGCAAGTGCAGTGATCACCGCCACTACTAATAATGAGGAGATCATTGCATCTTATAACACCGATATCGAGCGCCTAAAGCAACAAGGGGGCTATCAAACTGTTGATGTAATTTCATTGGCTAAAGGTAACCCCTCAGCGGCGGATTTACGCGCTAAGTTTTTATTTGAGCACACCCATAGTGAAGATGAAGTACGCTTTTTTGTGAAAGGCCAAGGGTTGTTTTGCCTACACATTAACGACAAAGTTTACCAAGTGCTGTGCCAACAGGGTGACTTGATTTCAGTCCCTGAACTCACGCCGCATTGGTTTGATATGGGCAGCGATCCTGAGTTTACCGCGATTCGTTTGTTCAATAACACTGAGGGCTGGGTTGCACAAAGCACAGAATCAGAGATTGCCAAGCAATTTCCGTTATTAGATTAACGACCTGTTATTTAAAACCAAAAGGCTAAAAATGGAAAAGCTATTCTCATACGGTACGCTGCAATTAGAGCAAGTACAGCTTGATACCTTTGGCCGTTTGCTTGAAGGCCAAGCCGATACACTACAAGGTTACGTAATAGGTGAAGTTGAGATCTCCGATGCCGCCGTGCTGAAAAGCAGCGGCCAACGGTTTCATCCTGCATTAATTAAAACAGGACTGGCGACAGATACAGTAACCGGCACCATTTTTACTATCACCGCAGAAGAACTCGCCAACGCAGACAACTACGAAGTTAATGATTACGTACGAGTTGAAGAGATATTTAGCAGCGGTATTAATGCGTGGGTGTATGTAGCTAAAAGCCTAATATAGCTTACATTAGTTTACAAACACCCAACAAAAATACCCTAAAGACAAACAACTTCTGTTATTATTCTTTGTGATAAAAGCAATATATAATTAAAGGATTAGATATGGGGCTGGCGCGTTTTCTCACTCAAGGAAACTTAATATTAGTTGGCGAGTGGCAACTAAATATTGATCAGCAAAGTATTAGTGACGGTGATAACGTTAGGGAATTAGAACCCCTACTGTTCAAACTATTATGCTATTTTATTGAACATAATGAACGAATAATTCCTCGCCAAGAACTTGCTGAAAATATTTGGCAACAAAGTCATGTAGATGATAATGCTATTAACCGCGCCATCTCTGAGTTAAGAAAAGCCCTCAAGTCAGCAAAACAGCCCGGCCAGAGTATCAAAACTCATTACCGAGCTGGCTACAGTTTATTTATTTCAGTGAACTCAAGCGCAATTAGCGCTGAACCAGAACTTGCGGTAACCAAACCTATTATAACCCCTTTAGTTCCACCAACACTGCAACCGACGAGAACACCGATAAAAGTATATTGGCCTTGGACTATGGTCTTGCTGCTCTTAGTGATTTGCCTTTTTTGGTTTTATCAAGAGCAACCATCTGCCAGCAATGAAACACAAAGCTCCATGCCTTTTCTTACTTTAGAAGCTGAAACTATTTCTTGGCATAAGGGAAGTTACTATAACTTATTGCTTCCCCCTGATAAAAGTAAGCTGGCTTATATGGTTACCACTGCCAAACCAAGCGTAACAAGCGAAACAAGCAACATGTATGTGATGGACTTGGGCAGTAAAAAAGAATATTTGATTGATGCTGGCAAAGTTTATATTCAAGGTTGGTCAAGTGATGGTGAACGATTATTTTACATCAAGTGTAAGAAAAATAATAAATACCAGTGCCAGCAATGGCAAGCCAGTAATTTTATTTCTAAAGAGATAAAAAAGATGCCCCTACCGTATAGCATTACAGGGGGTGAAGAACTAACTCAGTACACGGAAATTGGCGATACAGCAATATTTCGTAGAAATAACTATCGTGGACTTACCCACCTCAATGCACTCTATGCCTATGATAAAAAAACAGGTGAGGAGCTGCGTATTACTACACCCAATATAACAGGTACTGGTGACTACTTATTAACATCGCTCTCAAATCCCGATAGAATTATCTTTGAGCGCCATAACGTTAGCCAATCTGAGATTTACATGGCTAACCTTGATGGGAGTTCGTTGAAGTTATTAACGACGTACACCCACAGAGCATGGGCGGCTACCTATGACAAAGATGACAACACTCTAATTTGGTACAACCGCTTTAATTCGACAATTGAGTCATTTTCGCTCGATACTATGCAGCTAGGGCAAGTGATTGAAGCCCCTGTAAAAGCGGCAAATTACGCATACCCACTTGATAAGCAAACCATATTAATCAGTACCGACTTACACGATTTAGATGTCAATATCTTTGATTTTAAAACGGCAAGCATGGAGCATATTGCCACAGCAAATAAACATGAGCGCGAGGGCGTAGCACTGAAAAATGGTGATATCTACTTTGCCGATGCTTATTACCACGATAAACGCGAACATTGGTTAAAAACGAGCAACCAATTTATCAACATTACTGATCAGTTAGGCACTGATAATATAATTATAGCTGCTGATGCTAATAGCTCGCATTTATTGAGCTACAACAAAAGTAGTTATCAACTCTCCATTTTGAATGCCACTGATTACCATGTGATAAAACAATGGACGATGCCTGGCCATATTCACAGTGCTGTAATGCGTAACAATAAAGTGGCTATAATCTATACGGATGCCACTAATCAAAACAACCAAATAATGCTGTTAAATACTGATAATGAAAACACTGTAATGAGTGACATCGACACTCCACTTGCGCTTGCTTGGCTTGATGACGATCAGTTAATTGTGCATACAAAAAACACGCAATTTTTAATACTTGATAGCCAAACCAATACTTATAAAGAATTTGCAACACCAGATAAACTAACGACAATCAAACCCTCTATAGTGGCTATAGCAAGCAATGATAAAACATTATTTGTGGCAACCGATTTAGAAATATACAGTACGACTTTAGATACAATGCAAGATGTTAAAAGTTTAGTAAAAATGAAGCCAACAAACTATGTAATGAAGCTAAATGCCCAGAATGATAAGTTAGCTATTTCACTTGTATCTACCTACAACCCAAATAGTATTGAACTTTACACAGAGCATAAACCAAATGACTAAAAGCCCCTCAAAGCGCCTCGCTTAATATCGGCTTGGCTATACACTCCAGTATCCAGTACCCAGCCCGTGATAAGCTTTGCGGGCGTTACGTCAAATGCTGGATTGTAAACTTTTGCGTTAGTCGGTGCCCAAAGCGCCTCGCCAAAACTGCCGCTGACACCGCGTACCTCTGCTCCATTACGCTGCTCTATTTCTATCTCTTTGCCGCACGCCGTGTTTATATCTAATGTGGTTAGCGGCGCAACAACATAAAATTCAATATCATGAAAGTGCGCAAGCACAGCTAAATTGTAAGTACCTACTTTATTTGCAAAATCGCCATTGGCGGCGATACGGTCTGCACCCACAAAAATTTTATCCACTTTGCCCGCGGCCATTAAACTTGCAGCCATGTTGTCGCAAATTAAAGTATAAGGGATTTGCCAGCGCTCTAATTCAAATGCAGTCAACCGCCCACCTTGTAACAATGGCCTAGTTTCGTCTACCCACACATGAATGTCACCATGGCGCTGCTGCGCTTTATAAATCACCCCAAGCGCAGTGCCTATGCCTGCAGTAGCTAACGCTCCCGTATTACAATGAGTCAGAATATTATCGCCACTGTTAACGAGTTTTGCTCCGTGAGTTGCCATTTTCTCGCACAGAGCAATGTCTTCGTTGAACAGCTTTACTGCTGTGTTTATAACTTCAGCTACATAATCTTGCTGCTGTAATGCCACCCTTAGTTTCGCCATGCAATGCATTAAATTAACAGCGGTGGGACGCGTAGCTTCAAGGTCATCAATGGCTTGCGCTAAAACAGCTTTGGTTGTGTCTTGTTCAGCCAAATAAGCAATTAATAAACTAGCACCTAAACCAATCAATGGAGCACCACGAATTTTTAAACTCAAAATTAGCTCTCTCATGGTTTTTACATCACGGCATTCATGCCACACCTGTTGATGGGGCAATAAATACTGATCCAATACCATTAAGGTATTATTTTGGAATTTTAAGCTGCTAGCGATTAAATCTTGCATATGAGTTGGACCTACCAATATAAAATCTGCTGCTATTTTACATCAGTTTTAAAAACCCACAAGGCGGAAGTGTAGACTTCCAAACGGTTAAAGGTATAGAATGCTATTGTTCCTGAATTAATAAGAGAAGCCCGATGGCCAAATACTTTGCGTTTAATGCCCAGCATGCGATTGATTATATTAAAAATCTTGTAAAAGAAGAGGGATATGATTTTTTTCAGCCAGATCAAACTTTAACTGCGTATGAGTTTGGTGATGGTAATTTAAACTTAGTATTTAGAATCAGTGATGAGCAAAATAACAGCGTTATATTAAAACAAGCACTGCCTTATGCTCGCTGCGTAGGAGAATCATGGCCATTAACACTTGATAGAGCACGAATTGAAGCTGAAGTGTTAGTTAATCATGGCGCTATTTGCCCTGAACACACAGCCAATGTATTGCATTATAACCCCGTATCAGCGTTAACTATTTTAGAAGATCTGGGTCATTTACAAATTTTACGCACCGCACAAATTAACGCAGAACACTTTCCATTGCTTGGCCAGCATGTAGCCCGCTATTTAAGTTATACGGGATTTTATAATTCAGATTTTTACTTAGCCGCTCAGGATAAAAAAGCGAAAGTCACTCAGTTTACCAACCCTGAACTTTGCCAAATTACTGAAGACTTATTTTTTAACGATATTCTGCGTGAGCATGAGCGAAATAACTACCCTGCACAATTACAAAGCACGGTGAGTAAATTACAAAGTAACGCTGCGCTACATTTAGCAATCGCAAAACTCAAAGCGCAATTTTTATCATGCCCGCAAACTCTGCTCCACGGTGATATGCATAGCGGCAGCATTTTTGCAGATCAAAGCACCACTAAGATAATCGATCCTGAGTTTGGTTTTTTTGGCCCTATAGGCTTTGATATCGGCTCATTTATCGGCAACTTATTATTAAATTACTGCGCTCAAAACGCCCGCATTAGTGAGTTTGTTATTCGCCGCAACTATCACAGCCACTTACTGACTTGCCTGCAAGAAAGCTATAGCTTATTTGAACAACAGTGGCTTGCGCTAATTGTAAAGCAAAGTACTGATTTGAATTTGCAAGCAAATGGCTACGCTGAACACTTTATGCAACAAGTTTTGCAAGATGCTATTGGCTACTGTGGTGTTGAGCTTATTCGCCGTACGATTGGCTTGGCTCATGTTGCCGATATTGATGGTATTGAAGATGAACAAGCCCGCTTAGATGTACAGCGTCACACCTTAGCGCTGGGCGAGCAGTTAGTACTCAACGCCCATACCTGCAATAACAAAGAGGAATTTTTCTCTTTATTAATAAGCCAACTAAATTAAGTGTATAAATATAGCAAAAGGCACTTTATTAAGTGCCTTTTTATCAACCTACTTTGGGCGGGCCCTATTACCTAGCCCCTTTAAATTACTGATAATTTTCATACATTTTATCTAGTGGTTCTGATAAGCCATTTTCCTGCACAACCCGAACATGTTCACGGCTGAGTTCTCGAGCACTAAATACACCACATGAGTGCGCAATTAACCCCGCCCCATAATGAATATACTTGTTGTAATTAGCGACACGCTGCGCCTTGTCAGCTACATCAAGGCCGCGCTGCAAGCGTTCATCGTGTGTTGTTATACCTGTTGGGCAAGTGTCCTTATTGCACTGCAATGCTTGAATACAGCCCAGGGCAAACATATGACCACGTGCAGAAACAACAAAATCTGCGCCAAGCGCCAGTGCCCAAGCCACTTTTGACGGCACAATTAATTTACCCGATGCAATCACCTTAACCCGCTCTCGTAAGCCATGTTTTTCAAGCATGCTAACGACTAAAGGTAGACTCTCTTTTAAGGGTAATCCAACCGAGTCCATTAAAGGTTGAGGTGCCGCGCCGGTGCCACCATCAGCACTATCGATAGTAATAAAATCGGGCGCTGATTCGATACCGCGATGGTTTATTTCTGCAAACAAGGTTTCTAGCCATGCATAAGCGCCTATAACGGCTTTAAAACCGGTAGGCTTACCTGTTGTTTCACGGACTTTTGCAATCATATCAAGTAAGTCTGACGGATTTTTAACCTCTGGATGACCATTTGGGCTGATTGAATCTTGCCCCTGTGGAATGCCCCGAATAGCTGCAATTTCAGCATTAACTTTTTTACCGGGTAGCATGCCTCCTTTGCCCGGTTTTGCTCCTTGGCTCATTTTTATTTCAAACATCTTAACTTGCTCATAAGCCGCAATCTCTTGAAGCTTTTTAATGCTCAAATTGCCTTGCCCATCACGCACACCATACTTAGCCGTGCCTATTTGGAAAACTATATCTGCGCCCCCCTCTAAATGATAAGGGCTTAAACCGCCTTCGCCTGTATTCATCCAGCATCCTGCAAGCTTTGCACCTTTTGATAAAGCACGCACTGCAGGTTTAGATAAGGCACCAAAACTCATACCTGAGATATTAAATAAGGAGTTTGTTGCATAAGGTACAGTACAATAAGGCCCAATTATTACAGCGCTTGGCTCGAGGGCTTCTTCGTCTAAGGTAGGAAACGCACAGTTCATAAACATAACTGTACCAGTGACTTCTAAACTCTGTGTTGAACCAAACGCTGATGTACGGTCAACATTCTTAGCCGCTTTGTACACCCAACTGCGATCAGCACGGTTGAAAGGCATTTCCTCACGATCCATGGCAAAGAAATACTGACGAAAAAACTCGCCTTGGCGCTCAAAAAAATATCGAAACCGGCCAATCACCGGGTAGTTACGCCTAATAGCTTGTTTTGATTGAGTTACATCTGCAATATAAAAATAAATAACCACTAATACAAACAAACCCAATGCCACAATAAATAAACTGGCAAACACATCTATACTAAAAATTATAAAATCACTCATCCAACGCCCCTTGCTGGTTATTTTATTCCAGCAAAGAGCATATAAGCAGATCAAATTTCAAGCAAAGAGTTTTATACCCTAGGACTTCAAATTGTTGGGCCTACACTGAATAACGGTTAGCTTTTCTGTTTAGCTAATTCAGCTTGAATATACAAACGAATTTGTTCCTCAAGAACTGACAGAGGGACTGAACCATGGCGAAGTATTTGATGATGGAATTCACGAATATCAAAGTTCTGCCCTAGTGCTTGCTCTGTTTCTTGGCGTAAACGCTTAATGGTTAACTCACCGATTTTGTAAGATAACGCTTGCGCTGGCCATGATATATAACGGTCAGTTTCTGTTTTAACGTTATGTAACGACAGGGCCGTATTTTCACTCATAAAGTTCATTGCACGCTCACGGCTCCAGCCATACATATGCATACCCGTATCAACAACTAAACGTGCAGCACGCCACATTTCATACGTTAAACGGCCAAAGTTACTATATGGGTCTTGATAAAAACCAGCCTCAAGTCCTAAATATTCAGAGTATAAACCCCAGCCTTCACCAAATGCTGACAAGTAAGCGTCGCGGCGATAACTTGGTAAATACTCTAACTCTGCATTGAGCGATATTTGTAAGTGATGGCCTGGCACTGCTTCGTGCAAAGTTAACGCCTCTAATACATACAAAGGACGTTTATCCAGCGCATAGGTGTTTACCCAATAAAAACCGGCTTGATCGTCACGGCTTGAACCAGAATAACGTCCGGTTGTATATTTTGGCGCAATACTCGCAGGTACTGGGGCTACACCGTAAGGCATACGCGGTAAGGTATGAAATAGTTTAGGTAATTGTGCATCCATTTTTTTAGCGATAAACGATGCTTCTTTTAATAACTCTTCGGGAGTTGTTGCGTAAAATTGCGGATCCGTACGCAAAAAATGCACAAATTCGGCAAACGTGCCTTCAAAACCAACTTGTTTAATCACCTCATACATTTCACCACGGATACGCGCAACCTCTTTTAAACCAAGCTCATGGATTTCTTTTGGCGTCATATCTGTGGTGGTGTAATACTTGGCGCGATTAGCATAAAACGCCTCACCATTTGGTGTAGTTGAAATGCCTATTTCGCTACGCGCACCCGGTTGATACTCTTCATTAAAAAACGTTAAATACCCCTTGTAAGCGACAATCACCTGATCTTTAATTATTTTTTTGGCTTGTCGTTGTAAAACTGAAAACTCATTATCACTTAATCCGGCAGTGTTAGTTAAAAATGGCTTATAAAATTCCGATTGCGTTACATCGTCAACAATGTAGGCGTTAATTGAGTCTTGATACCCGATTAAGACGGCTTTCGGTTGTGTTAAACCAGCTTGCAAGCCTTTACGCATCCAGCCAATATTTTGCTCAAAAAAGCGGGGAACTTGCTGCAAACGTTTAAGGTAAAGCTGGTAGTCAGCAGCTGTCTTATAATCTGAGCGCGATACCATAAACGACAAACTCGAATGAAAACCATATTCAGATGTCAGTGGCATGTAGTGTGCATTAAACACATATTCATCGACACTGTTTTGCACTTGAGCGCGGATTATAGTGAGGTTTATTCGATTTTCTTCATTGAGTTTATCTTTATCTATCGCGTCTAATTGCGCTAATAGCTGAATATTTTCTTGGTATTTTTTTTCAAGAAACTCAGCTGATAAATTACTCAATAAGTAGCCATCTACTCCTGCGGGGTTACTGTACGGGCTAATACTTTTACGATAGTCAACAATCGCTTCAGCGGCATCCGTAAATTGTTGGTCGCTGTTTATATCGGTCATTTGACACGCACTCAACGAACACACAAGAGCTAGGCTCAATAATGAGTGATGGAAAATATTTGAGCGTGGTTTTTTCATAGTTTTAGAGCTCTGTGGCGTTAATAGTAAGGCTAAGCTAACCCAGTAAGACTAAAACAATCAAAAAAATGCGACTAAGAGACTTTAAAATAAGGCTAAATTAACAGCAATTATTGCCTAGTACTTAATCAGTATTTTTTTACATTAGTGCTATTGTTGAGAAAATCAGCGATTGGAAAGCAAAAATGCAACTTTTGCTTCTAAATTGTGTTTTTTAGCTTTTAAATTCACTCGATACAGATTAATGTATTGAGGAAATAAATGCTAGGATAGCCCAGATGTCTCATGGATTGAGTTATTTAATTTAGCTGTTACGCGTATTTAGTTGGTATAAACAATGATGTTCCATGATTCCATGGCTATTGCTCAAGAAAAAATGACCAAGGTATGTATCTTTTTAGAACATCATAGTTTACCGCCGTCACCTCTAAATTATCAGGTAGTTTACACTTTCGTTAGCCAAGTCAATTCCGACCTAAGCACAACGATTGATCGCGCAATTGCCCAAGGGCAAATAATTGATTCTGTTTATATCGAACAACTTTATTTTGACTACATCGATCAGGCTCACAAAGCTGAAACCTCCATGGTTCGCAATGTCGATGGTGTTATTAATTCATTGTCGCGCTCAGCACACTCCACTGAAAAAGAAATAATTCGTTTTGCCAGCCAAGTGAGTGACTGCGTTCATTCACTTGATGAAAATAACGTTAAGCAAAGCCGCTTAGCATTAGAGACGCTAAGCAAACAGACTGCCCATTTACTCACACAGCATAAGCAATTTAAGCGAGAGCTTATCAAAGCTAAACGATTACAAGAAAGAACCCAGCAACAACTCCTACAATTACGTAAACAACACATCACTGATCACCAAACTGGTCTGTATAAGCGCCACTACTTAAACCAGCAAACACAATTATGGTTAGGTAAAAACAAATCAGTATGTGCAATCGCCATTCAAATTGATAATTTAGATCACTTTATTGATAACTACGGCGATATGATTGGTGAAGTTATTTTAAATAAAGTTGCTAAACAAATTCAAAAGTACGTATTTGAAAGCGGTTTACCCGGACGTACAGGTAAAGATGCATTTACCATTTTACTTGCTGATATTGACCCAGAAACAGCCAATGTTATAGCTGAAAAAGTCCGCAATGGAGTCGAGAAGTTACGCTTTGTAAGCTCAAAAAATGGTATTAAACTTCCACCAATTAGTTTATCCCTTGGTATTGCTAAGCATCACGACGAGAAAGATTTTAATAAATTAGCGCGCAAAGCATCGAATGCTGCATATAAAGCAAAATCTCTTGGTCAAAGCAGCTTTATCGCTGGTCAATAAACCATATAAAGTTGTTACCTGCGAACAATTTAACCATATTCAAATTGCACCTCACGGTCACAATCAAGTACACTAGTCTTTATTGCCACGATAGAGATTAATCATGAACGAGAATCCAGAAAAGACCGCGCATTTTGGCTATAAAACTGTTGCCGAAACCGAAAAAGCTTCCATGGTCGCCGATGTATTTCACTCCGTTGCGACTAAATATGACGTAATGAATGATCTTATGTCTTTTGGTATTCATCGTTTATGGAAACGCCAAACTATTGCCAGCTCTGGTGTACGTAAAGGTCATTATGTACTTGATTTAGCCGGCGGCACGGGTGATTTAACAGCTAAATTTAGCCAACTCGTTGGTGATACAGGCCAAGTGGTATTAGGTGACATTAACTCATCGATGCTCAAAGTAGGCCGTGAAAAACTGCACAACTTAGGTCTTGTAGGAAATATCGACTACGTGCAAATGAATGCCGAAGCACTGCCTTTCCCTGATAATAGCTTTGATTTAATTACTATCGCATTTGGTTTGCGTAATGTGACCGATCAAAATAAAGCGCTGCGCTCAATGTACCGCATTTTAAAGCCAGGTGGTCGGTTGTTGGTATTAGAGTTTTCTAAACCAGAACATGAGTTGCTCAATAAAGCCTATGATTTTTACTCATTCAACCTGCTACCAAAAATGGGTGAATTGGTTGCTAACGACGGCGAATCATACAAATATTTGGCTGAATCAATTCGCATGCATCCAGATCAAGAAACACTCAAAACCATGATGAATGATGCCGGCTTTGAACAAACAACGTATCAAAATCTAACTGGTGGCATTGTCGCGTTACATCGTGGTTTTAAATATTAAGCGCTAGCTTGGACACTGAAAAAGGTAAAGGTGCTGTTATGTTAACGAATTTTCTAGTCGCTGTAGTTGAGCGTATTTTAAATACAGCGCTAGTGCTTGATAGTACTTTAATAGCCAAGCTAAAACCTGTCACTCAACAGCGTTTATTAATTGATATACGTGACTGGCAACAACAATTTGTAGTGGTGTTCACCGGCCAAAATTTACATTTATACAATACCAAAGAAACACTGTATGACTGCATGATCAGCGCTAATATCGATACCTTAATGGCATTACAAAATCCAGCGATGTTGACGCAGCTGATCCGCCAGGACAAACTCGATCTCCAAGGTGATTTAAATATTGCTCAAGGCTACAGTAATGCTTTTGCTGCAATGGATATTGACTGGCCTGAACACCTTTCTCGTTATATTGGTGATGTCCCTGCACAACAAGTTTGGCAGCTTATTACGCAATTGAAAAGCCAAGGCGATAAAACACAGCTTAAGCTTAACAATACGATTACTCATTTATGCCAAGATGAGTTAGCGGTCACCATTCACCCGATAGAGCTTGAACAATTTAAACAACACACCCGCCAATTAAAAGGCCAAGTTGCTCAGCTTGAAATGCGTATAAACCAATTACTTCAATCTAACTAAATCTGTAAGGATTATTTGTGTCAGCTGCTCGGTTATATTACATCACCCAAACCCTACTCAACTATGGTTTAGATGAACTGATCCCTGCCAATAAAATACCTTGGTATGCTAAAGCTGGCCGCTCATGCTTGTTCTGGCTTAAAAACAAACACACAGATAAACCAGCTGGATTACGACTGCGCTTGGCGCTGCAACAGTTAGGCCCTGTATGGATTAAGTTTGGCCAAATGCTCTCTACGCGTCGCGATTTATTACCGCTCGATATAGCAATAGAGCTTGCGCACCTACAAGATCAAGTACTCCCTTTTGAAAGTGCATTAGCACAAAAGCTCATTGAAGAAGCATTAGAGATCAATGACATTAGTGAATGCTTTAGTGACTTTGAACAAACTCCTTTAGCCTCTGCATCTATTGCACAAGTTCACACAGCGACCTTAATCGATGAACATCAACAACCGCAAGATGTGGTGATAAAAGTAATTCGCCCAGATATAAAAGGCCAAATTGATGCCGACCTAGCCTTGATGGAGCAATTTGCTAAAGTCGTGGCTAAATTAGTAAATGAAGCAAAAAGATTACGCCCTGTAGAAGTGGTTAAAGAGTATAAAAAAACCTTACTCGATGAACTAGATTTAATGCGTGAAGGCGCTAATGCTATTCAATTAAAGCGTAACTTTGAAGGTTCAGATTCGCTTTATATCCCTTATGTTTACAGTGACTACAGTCGTGTTAATGTACTCGTAATGGAGCGTATTTACGGTATTCCAGTTTCGGATACTGACGCATTAGTTGCGCAAAACACCAATATGAAATTGCTAGCTGAACGAGGCGTGGAAGTGTTTTTCACCCAAGTATTCCGTGATAGCTTTTTTCATGCTGACATGCATCCAGGGAACGTGTTTGTATCATACGACACGCCTGAAAACCCCAAATTTATTGGGATCGACTGCGGGATTGTTGGCACCTTAAACAAAGAAGATAAACGTTACCTTGCAGAGAACTTTATTGCCTTTTTTAATCGTGACTACCGTCAAGTCGCCCAGCTGCATGTTGACTCAGGGTGGGTTCCAAAGGATACCAGCGTTGAAGAGTTTGAGTTTGCGATTCGTACAGTGTGCGAGCCGATTTTTAATAAGCCATTAGCTGAAATCTCATTTGGTCACGTTTTAGTCAACTTGTTTAATACAGCTCGTCGCTTTAATATGCAAGTTCAACCCCAATTAGTTCTACTGCAAAAAACCTTACTGTATGTTGAAGGATTAGGGCGTCAGTTATATCCACAATTAGATTTATGGAAAACAGCAAAGCCCTTCTTAGAAGACTGGGTAAAGCAACAAGTCGGCCCTTGGTCGGTACTTAAGCAGGTATATGCAAATTTACCTTTTTGGGCAGAAAAAATGCCCGAATTGCCTGATTTAATTTACCATAATTTAAAGCAGCAACAGCAGTATCAAGTACAGACTCCAATCACTCAGCCGTCGCACAAGCCATTATTACTTGGTGTATTTGCGGGAGCTGCAATGATAGTGTCGGGACTATGCTATTTACAGCACGATATGATAGCAGCAAGTATTGCAGCAGTTTGCTCGCTAAGTGGCTTTATCCTCGCTTGGCGCAATGCGTCATAAACTAAGTGCTATTTAGTGCTCGGTGAGTATAATCAATACAATAACTTTAATTCACAGTATTTAATTAAGTGGAGAACATCATGGGTTTTGGCGGTATTAGTATTTGGCAATTACTGATTGTTTTGGCAATCATTGTGTTACTTTTTGGTACAAAAAAATTACGCGGAATTGGTGGTGATTTAGGGAATGCTGTAAAAGGGTTTAAAAAAGCAGTATCTGAAGAAGAACAACCTAAACCTACTGATAACATAGAACAAAGTAATAGTCCCATTCAAAATAAAGAGTCTATTGATAAAAGCAAAGAAGACCATAAGGCTTAATTAAAATGGGCATGTGGGAACTTGTTGTTGTTTTAATCGTTGGGCTCGTTGTACTGGGGCCTGAACGCTTGCCCGTTGCTATTCGCACAGTAAGTCGCTGGATAAAAACTATAAAATCATTAGCTAACTCAGTCAAAGCTGAAGTTAACGAAGAGCTTCGCGTACACGAACTGCATCAAAATTTAAAAAAAGCAGAGCAACAAAGTATGCAAGATTTAAGTCCTGCGCTCAAAAGTTCTGTTGATGAACTGCAAAAAGCGGCCGATTCTGTCACTCATAGTTATAAAAAAGAATCTTCAGATCAAAACAATAAAGTGAGTAACGATGAACAAAAGTGAATTATTTTTGTTGTCTTTGGTCTACTCATTGGTAGCGAGTTAAGTTATGGCTGAACAAACACAATCTGGCTTCGTGAGTCATTTAATTGAGTTACGAAATCGTCTAATGAAAGCTTTATTAACTATTTTATTATTTTTTATTGCTCTCGTTTACTTTGCCAATGATATTTATAGCTTTGTTGCTGCACCATTAGTTGCTCACTTACCAAGTACAGCAACAATGATCGCAACAGATGTAACGGCACCATTTTTTGCACCATTTAAATTAACTTTATTTGTTGCTTTATTTGCTTCTATACCACTGATATTACATCAAATCTGGGGGTTCATTGCACCAGGTTTGTATCAACATGAAAAACGTATGCTGATGCCTATTTTAGCATCAAGCATTATACTTTTTTATGGTGGTATCGCATTTTGTTATTTTATCGTATTGCCGATTATTCTTGGTTTTTTTACCAGTGCCGGTCCCGAAATGATGACACTTGCACCCGATATCAGCAGTTACTTGAGCTTTGCATTAAAGTTATTCTTTGCTTTTGGCGTCGCCTTTGAAATCCCAGTCGCTATTATGCTGCTATGCTGGAGTGGTGCGACAACCACGCAAAGTTTAAAAGAAAAACGACCGTATATTGTCGTTGGTGTATTTGTCGTTGCTATGTTTTTAACGCCACCTGACGTACTCTCGCAATCATTATTAGCGCTTCCGATGCTAGTATTATTTGAAATTGGTTTAATTTTAGCGACTTTTTACACCGCTAAACCTGAACAACATGAGTCTAAGGAATAAAATGAAAAAACAACTACTACCATTATTAGCTCTGTTAAGTGTCCCTATCGCTAATGCTAATGCTAATGCTAATGAAGTTAATCTACAAGCATTGCAAGCGTGTACTTTTGTTGAAAATGACTTTAATCGTTTACTTTGCTACGACAATATCATGGCTGGTAAACCATTGAGTAAACCAGTAACAACGTCACAATCGTTAAAAGACGCAGCACCCGCCTCAATAGCTGAGTCTAAAAATACGGCAAAAGCAAAAAATGAAGATTTTGGCTTAGAGCACAAAGAAGCGGCTAAAGACAATGATGATGAAATTACCGCAGTGATTAGCAGCATAGAAGAAGCGCCGTATGGTGAATTAATCATTAACTTGGAAAATGGCCAGCAATGGCGTCAAGTGGGCTCTGATAGCATACGCCTGAGGGCTAACGATACAGTCGAAATCACACGCGGTATGTTCAATTCATTCCTATTGAAAAAAGCAGGTTATAATCGTTCAATTCGCGTTAAACGAACAAATTAATGTCAACAATGCTTATTGATGCGGGTGTAAACCTCACAAATCACCAATTTGATGCTCAGCATGAAGCTATCATCACACGCGCGAAAGCGCATGATGTTGGCCAAATGCTGTTAATTGGATGCGATGTTAGCACCAGCCAACAAGCACTTACGTTAGCTCAAGATTATGAGCTGCTTGCTACCGCGGGCGTTCATCCGCATGATGCTAAATCTGTCGATGAGCAGCTAGAGACTCAACTTCGTCATTTAGCAGCAAACTCGAAAGTCGTTGCTATTGGCGAGTGTGGTTTAGATTATAATCGTGATTTTTCACCTCGGGATGTTCAGCGTTCAGTTTTACATCGTCAATTAACGCTAGCAGAACAACTTGATTTACCTGTTTACCTACATGAACGTGATGCTAGCGAGGATATGCTCGCTATTTTAAAAATGTATTCTGTTCGTGGTGTACTCCATTGCTTTACCGGTGATCAGCAGGCATTAGAGCAATACTTAGCACTAGGCTTACACATAGGGATCACTGGTTGGGTATGTGATGAAAGAAGAGGCAAAGAGTTACAGCAGCTAGTGCCATTGATACCACTTGATAAATTATTAATTGAAACAGATGCACCTTTTCTTATACCGCGCACTATAACACCTAAGCCCAAATCTCGACGTAATGAGCCCTGTTTTTTACCTTATATTTGCCAAACTATTGCGTCACTGAAAAACATTGAATTTACAGCCGTTGCAGAGCAAACTACACTTAATTTTCAACAATTGTTCAACCGCAAGGGCTAGCAATGAAGTGTGCTTGGTTGTTTTTTGGTGGTTTTACGCTGCTGTTAATATCAGTTGCTTCTCACGCTAAAGGCATCACTTTAGATAAACACTTTAAACACCTTCAAGACATTTCTTTTGCTTACACACAGCAGCCTCTCACGCCTGAGCAAGCTAAACTATTACCCGCAAAATCATGGCAACAACTTAATCAACAGAGCCTAAACCTTGGCATTGCTAATCACGCTGTTTGGATTAAGTTTATAATGACTAACGCTGAGAGTTATGAATTACCAGCTTTGCTCTCTATTGATAACCCATTACTTGATAAAGTAACTGTGTTTCATTATCACAAAGGTAGCACTCTATTATTTAAAGAAATTGGTGATGCACTGCCGCTGGATAATCGCCAAATTAAGAACGAATCTTTACTGGTTAAATTAAGCTTGCCACCATTAAGCAGCAGTGAAGTATTTCTTCGGGTTGAAACTAAAGGCGGTGTTCGCGTTCCAATTAGCGTATGGCAGCACGATGAATATCTAAAATATAAAAGTAAATTTAACCTGTTGTATGGGTTGTTAATTGGTTTTGTTCTATCTCTGGCTATTACATGTTTTGTATTATTTGGTTTTTCTCGAAAAAGCTATTTTGCCTTGAGTGGCTGTATATTAATTACTTTATGGTTGCAACTCGTTTACTTGTATGGCTTTGGTTATCGCTATTTTCACCCATCAATACCGAGCTTACAACAACTTGCTATTCCTTGCATGCTCATAATTACAACAGGTTTGTTCCAACCTTTATTTAATCGCATGCGCCAATCTAACAAGTCTCCTATACAGTCTCTGCAACGATGGAGCAATCACTTATTATTAAGCAGCCTACTGGTTATCTGGCTACTACCAACAAGTTTATTAGTAAGTTACACCCTAATAGCTAGCTCTTTAATCATGTTAATCCATTGCACCGCAATCGTATATGACGTAAAGCAAAGCCGCAGCCATCCAACTAGTGCCCTATTATGTGGTGCCATCTCATTTTTTGCCGCACTGGTTTATCTCAATATTGTGGTTTTTGGTTTGTTTGATTTTAATACCCGCGGCCTGCCCTTCATGTTTATCAGCTTTTTAGTGTGCGCTTTGAGTTTAAGCTTTGCGACCATTAAATACTTTTTAATTGAACGTGATGCACAAATTGCTTCTCAGCAAGCACGTATTGCCCAAAGCGAGGCGCAAGATGCCTTATTACAAGAGCGTATTGAGCTGCAAGAACAGGCTCATTTAGATCTTGAAGCAAACATAGAAGAACGTACTTTTGAATTACAAGTTACCTTGCGAGAGCTAGAAGAAAAAAACCGCGCATTAGAACAGATGAATATGGAAGATGCACTCACGCAAGTAAAAAACCGCCGCTACTTCGATAAAAAACTGGTCATGGATTTACGCCGCTCACGCAGAGAACAAACCCCACTGAGCGTGATAATGTTCGATATAGATCACTTTAAAAAAATCAATGACACATACGGACATTTAACCGGCGATCAGGCCATACAAGCCGTTGCACAAATAATCAAAAGCCATCTAAAGCGTCCGCTTGATGAAGTCGCCCGCTATGGTGGTGAAGAATTTGTTGTATTACTGCCAAACACACCTCTCGATGGTGCCCTTGAGATAGCGCAGAATGTACGCCAAGCAATCATGGATGCTGCGATAAAAGTGGCAAGCACAGAGATAAAATTTACCATTAGTGCGGGGGTATACTGTGCCGTCGCTGAAGATATAAATAACCCGGGATTATTCACTGATTGTGCAGATAAAGCGCTTTATCACGCAAAACAAAGTGGCAGAAATCGCGTGGTTAGCTTTCCAATTTTAGACTAGGAGCAAACAATGGCCCAATCAGGTCTCGACCTTTTCCCTTATACACGCATGCGTAGAATGCGCCGTAGTGATTTTTCTCGTCGTCTTATGGCTGAAAATCAACTCAGCGTCAATGATTTAATTTACCCTGTCTTTGTGCTTGAGGGTGAGAACCGCCGCGAAGCAATTGAGTCAATGCCAGGCATTGAACGCCTATCTATCGATTTACTTCTAGACGAAGCAAAAGAGTTGGTTGAATTAGGCATTCCTGCTGTCGCCATTTTTCCCGTTACACCTGTAGACAAAAAATCATTGCTCGCAGAAGAAGCCTACAGCGATGATGGCCTTGCACAACGCACTGTACGCGCACTTAAAGCTGCGTTCCCTGAGCTTGGTGTGATCACCGATGTAGCGCTTGACCCATTCACTGTGCATGGCCAAGACGGCATCATTGATGATGAAGGCTATGTCATTAACGATGTCACAACTGAAATACTTGTTAAGCAAGCACTTTCACATGCAGAAGCTGGCGCCGATGTAGTTGCACCTTCAGACATGATGGATGGCCGTATTGCCGCTATTCGTGAAGCACTCGAAGCGGATGGCTTTATTCATACCCGTATTATGGCTTACTCTGCAAAATATGCGTCTAGCTACTACGGCCCATTTCGTGATGCAGTTGGCTCAGCAGGGAATTTAAAAGGAGCAGATAAAAAAACCTATCAAATGGACCCTGCAAATTCAGATGAAGCTATCCGTGAAGTTGCCCTTGATCTGCAAGAAGGCGCTGATATGGTCATGGTAAAACCTGGTATGCCGTATTTAGACATTGTGCGCCGCGTAAAAGATGAGTTTGGTGTGCCAACTTTTGCTTATCAAGTAAGTGGTGAGTACGCGATGCACAAAGCAGCGATTGATAACGGCTGGCTCGCTGAAGAGGCAACCATAATGGAATCATTACTGGCATTTAAACGTGCTGGTGCTGATGGTATTTTGACCTACTTCGCAAAACAAGCAGCCCAGTGGCTTAAAAAATAAGCTTTCCCTTTGAAAAGAGTGAGCCCTCGCTCTTTTCACTTTCATTTTATTAACATTTTGTATTTTATTTGTCATAAAAAATCCCTAAACTAGTTCCCCCAATTGGGATCCACACACACGGGAATAAAATGATAAATACAAAAATAACACCTCTGGCACTTGTTATTGCAAGTCTCAGTGCACCAGCATCCGCTAATCTAATCATTTCAGAATATGTTGAAGGTGGCTCTAACAATAAAGCTATTGAGCTTTATAACAACTCAGGCGCTGAATTATCTCTTAACGGCTATAACATCTCTCTTTATTCAAATGGGAACGGCGATCTAACCAGTCCAAATAATACACTTGACCTATCTGGTAGTTTAGCTGCAAATAGCACCTATGTAATTGTTAACGCAGGCTCTGTAGACGAACTTAAAGCGAAAGCTGATATTGAAGCAACTGTTACCTATTTTAATGGTGATGATGCTTTAATACTTACTAAAGATGGCACTATCGTTGATAGTTTTGGTCAACTAGGCGTTGATCCTGGCCAAGAGTGGTCTGCCGGCGGTGTTGCCACTAAAGATAAATCACTGCGTCGCAATCTCAGTATTACAATAGGCCGTACAGATGCCACGGCAGAATTTGATCCAAGTGCACAATGGGTGCAGTTTGATAAAGATGACTTTTCAGGCATTGGTTTTCATGGCGAAAGCACAGAACCAACACCAGACCCTGATCCAGAACCGGTTACTCCATTAGAGTGCGGCGCTGCTAAAACTACGATTAACGCCATTCAAGGTGCCAGTGATGAAAGCCCATTGATCAATACCATCGTTGAGCTTGAAGGTATTGTAACGGCGGATCTACAGGCCGACGATCAACTCAATGGCTTTTTTATCACCTCGCTTGATGCTGATATTGACAACAACCCACTGACCTCTGAAGGTGTATTTATTTACGCTAATACTACTGACGTTAATGTGGGTGATCACGTTCGTGTTAAGGGCAGTGTCGCTGAATACTTCAACGCAACACAAATTGGCGACGTTAGCCAAATTAAAGTCTGTGCAGCAGACTTAACATCTACAGCAACAAAAATATCTTTACCTGTTGCTGATACGAATGATTTTGAAGCCTTTGAAGGTATGTTGGTCACATTAGAGCAACCTTTAGTGGTCACCAATAACTATGCGCTAGGTCGTTTCGGTGAAGTTGAACTCGCCACGGAACGTCTATATCAGGGTACGCAAGTTGCCTTACCTGGTGATGCAGCCAATGCCCACGAAGCTGAGAATCTTAAAAAAC
The DNA here is from genome assembly GCF_001298125.1 of Pseudoalteromonas porphyrae. Taxonomy (NCBI): domain Bacteria; kingdom Pseudomonadati; phylum Pseudomonadota; class Gammaproteobacteria; order Alteromonadales; family Pseudoalteromonadaceae; genus Pseudoalteromonas; species Pseudoalteromonas porphyrae. The sequence goes on from NZ_LHPH01000011.1 coordinate 116,601, forward strand.
AAATTTTAGTCGATGACGGTTCAACGAAGCAAAACCGCGATCCAATCGCTTACCCGGGTGCTGGGCTTGATGCTTATAATACGTTACGTTTAGGTGATTCTGTTAATACGATTACCGGAGTATTGGGCTACAGCTTTAATCGCTACCGTCTTCACCCAACGATTGCACCAACATTTATTGCTACCAACCCTCGCCCAGATGCACCTGCATTAAACGAGCAAGCCGACTTACGTATTGCCAGCTTCAACGTACTTAATTACTTTAATGGTGATGGTCAAGGCGGTGGTTTTCCAACAAGTCGCGGTGCAGATAACGAAGCAGAATTTGTTCGCCAACAAGCAAAATTAGTCAGTGCAATTACAGCGCTTAAAGCCGATGTTATTGGTTTAATGGAAATTGAAAACGATGGTTTTGGTGAATTTAGCGCCATTGCCAGCCTAGTTAAAGCACTCAATGATGAAGATGCTGAAAACCAATACGCTTTTGTTGATTTTGCTGTAAATCAAATTGGTACAGATCAAATCACTACCGCATTAATTTACCGCGCTAATAAAGTAGAAGAAGTAGGCACTGCGGCCATAACAACGCAAACACCATTTGATTACAGTAACCGTGCGCCTATTGCGCAAAGCTTTAAATCACTTAGTACCGAAGAAGTATTTACAGTTGCTGTCGCCCATTTAAAATCAAAAGGCGGCTGTCGTAGCGCAGAAGGTAACAACGCTGATTTAGGTGATGGTCAAGCTTGCTGGAATGAAATTCGCGTTGCGGGTGCAAATGCTTATGCTGACTGGTTAAACAGTAAACCTACCGGTATCGATGATGAAGATATTATCCTTGTCGGTGATATGAACGCATATGCAATGGAAGATCCAATTCGCGCATTTGCTGATAAAGGGTATAAGAATGTTGTCGCCGAACTTAATGGCAACACTTTTAGTTACTCTTATAGCTTCTCAGGACGATTAGGTAGCTTAGATCACGCTGTAGCAAGCCCAACCCTGCTTGCAAAAGTAGTCGCTGCGACAGATTGGCATATCAATGCTGATGAGCCTATTAGCTTAGATTACAACCTCGAATCAAAATCAGACACACAGCAAGCAAGCTTATACGCAGACAACGCATACCGTGCATCAGATCATGATCCTGTCATTATCGATATAAAATCTGAGCCACCAGTTGAGCCAATCCCAGAACCACAAGCGCCTGCTTTAGCGCCTGAACAAACCTTTAGCATTGCAGAGAATAGTGCGGTAGGTGCCGTAATAGGCACGCTTAATTTTAGTGATGCAGATGAAGCATACACACCTGTAGTTAGCTTTGTTGTATCAGGTAATGATGCCGTTACAATTGATGCACAAGGTCAGCTTATTCTCGCTACAGAACTGGATTACGACCTTGAACGTAAAATTACCTTAATGGTACAAGCTCAAGATAGTGCCGGGAATTTATCAGCAGCACAGTTGGTATTTATTAATATAGATAAAGTGGATGAAAAGAAGAGTAACTCTGGCTCATTAGGTTGGTTAAGTTTGCTCGCTTTACCATTATTAGCAAGAAGGCGTATTAAAAAGTAACTTACTAAATCTACATAACGAAATAGACCGCTAAAAAGCGGTCTATTTAATCTCAAGAATCATCATCTTTACTTAAGCATTACAGCGTTGATTGCTTTCTTTTTTACTGCAAGCCAAACTACGCGCATACAAATCCAGAATGCCCTTCATTTGCTCTTCATTAAATTGCCAATTGTAGAAAGACTCAACCTTTCCAGATGCCAACTGAACTTTAAACTCAGTAATAATGCTATGTCGCTTAAAAGTAATGGCTGTTATTTCATCCGCATTAATATATTGCCGACCTAAAATACCAGAATAATAAATACCCGCTTTGTAGCAATGCAAAAATCGTAATTTCATTACATTAAACAAAGTAAGCACAAGAAAAGTGGGAATAATTACCATAGTAACTATTTTCAAATCCATTACAGCTACAACACTGTATGTTGTAACGAGGGCAAAAATAATTTTAATTGCTTGCAACATCCAGTTCGGACTTAATTTTACTATATTCATATTAAGGCTCTTTTGTTTGCACCCTCTTCTGAGGAAGGTTTCCTTTTTTATTAATAGTTAAAAACTATAAATCAGAAGAGAATTTTACCCTTATAGAAACAGGTACACAAGAGCATTTACACTACCTTTTACCTAGACCTAAAGTATTTATTCTAAGCCGTTAATAAGCCACAAGTTAATTAATTATCTTTTTTAAAAGCGAATCTCTAAAAATGAACTAGCTCAATCCTTTTAGTTGAACATATTAAAAACTATTAAACTAAAGTTCCAATAATCAACAAGTGAAGAAAAAAAATCAAGAAAAAGAGTTTCTCAAAAAAAAGTTGTACCAATCGTGTTAAGTTAATGACCATTTATAGCGAAAGATAAATACAGTGATAACAAGGCAGAAATTTTGACATGGTGTTGTTCTCGGCCATTGCTCCTGCATTGCTGTACCTCCTGCATCCATGCAGTCGTACATGAAAAACTTATAACGCTGTTAGCGCTTTATTTAGCCCGCTAGAATGGTTAAATATTTTTAGTGTTAGGCAATAAAAAACCCGCAACAAGTGCGGGTTTTTTCAAAGATTTAAAAGGCTAATTACTTAGCAGCTTTTTTCTCTTTTTCTGCAGCGATTACTGTATCAGCTACGCTTTGTGGACACGGTGCATAGTGTGAGAACTCCATAGAGAACTGACCACGACCTGATGTCATTGTACGTAGTGTACCGATGTAACCGAACATTTCTGATAACGGAACATCAGCTTTAATACGGATACCAGTTAAACCAGCTTCTTGGTCTTTCATCATACCACGACGACGGTTAAGGTCACCGATTACGTCACCAACGTGATCTTCTGGTGTGAACACGTCAACTTTCATGATTGGCTCAAGAAGTTGTGCGCCCGCTTTAGGGATCGATTGACGGAAAGCGCCTTTAGCAGCGATTTCGAACGCGATTGCAGATGAATCCACGGCATGGAAACCACCGTCGAAAAGTTCAACTTCAACGTCAAGTACTGGGAAGCCAGCTAGAACACCTTCGTTCATCATTGACTTAAAGCCTTTCTCAACTGCAGGCCAGAATTCTTTAGGTACGTTACCACCAACAACTGATGATTTAAACGTGAAGCCTGAAGCAATTTCACCTGGCTTGATGCGGTAGTCGATTTTACCGAACTGACCAGAACCACCAGATTGTTTCTTATGCGTGTAGCTATCTTCGATTTCACGAGTGATAGTTTCACGGTAAGCAACCTGTGGTTGACCAACGATAAGGTCTACGCCGTAAGTACGCTTAAGGATATCAACTTTGATATCTAAGTGAAGCTCACCCATACCTTTAAGGATAGTTTCGCCTGAATCTTCATCAGTCTCAACTTGGAAAGATGGATCTTCTGCAACCATTTTACCGATAGCAACACCCATTTTCTCATTACCGCCTTTATCTTTAGGCTGTACAGCAATCGAGATTACTGGAGTTGGGAATACCATTGGCTCAAGTGTTACTGGGTGCTTAGGATCACATAAAGTGTGACCAGTTTGCACGTTTTTCATGCCTACGATAGCAATGATGTCACCAGCTTGTGCGCTAGTTAATTCGTTACGGTCATCTGCTTGCATCTCAACCATACGGCCAACACGCTCAGTTTTACCAGTAAACGCGTTAAGGATAGTGTCACCCTTATTTAGTTTACCAGAGTAGATACGTACGAATGTTAATGCACCAAAACGGTCATCCATGATTTTGAATGCTAACGCTTTGAATGGTTCATCAGTAGATACTACTGCGAACTCGCCATTTTCATTACCTTCTTCATCCATAAGAGGTTGAGGATCAACTTCTGTAGGACACGGTAAGTAATCAACAACAGCGTCAAGAATTAGTTGCATACCTTTGTTCTTGAAAGCAGAACCACAGTATGTAGGGAAGAAAGCAAGGTCACGAGTACCTTTACGGATACAACGCTTGATATCTTCAAGAGAAGGCGCTTCACCTTCCATGTATGCTTCAAGAAGTTCGTCGTCTTGCTCTAAAGCAGTTTCAACAAGCATTTCATAGTATTCGTCAGTTTTCTCTACCATGTCTGCTGGAACGTCTGTGATCTCGTAGTTCTCTGGAAGACCAGTGTCATCCCAAACGTATGCTTTTTTAGTTAGAACATCTACAACACCAACAAACTCATCTTCGATACCGATTGGTAACGTCATGATTAGTGGGTTTGCACCAAGTACTTTACGTACTTGCTCAGTTACACGGTAAAAATCAGCACCCATACGGTCTAATTTATTTACGAAAATAACACGTGCAACTTCTGATTCGTTAGCATAACGCCAGTTAGTTTCTGATTGTGGCTCAACACCACCAGAACCACAGAATACACCGATGCCGCCATCAAGTACTTTTAGTGAACGGTATACTTCAACTGTGAAGTCAACGTGTCCAGGAGTATCGATAACGTTAAAACGGTGATCTTTCCAGAAACAGCTTACAGCCGCAGACTGGATAGTAATACCGCGCTCAGCTTCTTGTTCCATGAAGTCAGTTGTTGATTCACCATCATGAACCTCACCAGTTTTATGGATTTGACCAGTAAGCTTTAGGATACGCTCAGTAGTCGTGGTCTTACCCGCATCAACGTGCGCGAAAATACCAATGTTTCTGTACTTCGATAAATCTGCCATTATTTTACTCTTAATAAAGTCGAAAAATTATTCGGCGGGAGTATAGCATTACTTATAGCGAACATCACCATACATGTCGCTTAAAATGCAATCAATTTTATAATATTTCACTTTCTATGGGTTTTGAAGCCAATAGCTACACTAAAGCCGTGCTTTTTAGCCGTTTTGAGCATCCCTAAAAAAGCATTGGCGACCCTTCACATAGGTAGCTTGAATACTGAAATCATTTTTTAAAACAGCAAAGTCAGCCTGTTTACCACTCGCTAAAGAACCAACTTGGCTTTCAATATTAAGAAATTGTGCAGGGACAATACTGGCCATATTTATCGCTTCACGTAGTTCAACGCTGCCTAATAGGTGCATATTTTTAACAGCGCGTTCCAGCGTTAGCGTACTACCAGCCAAAGAGCCCGATGCCGTTCTCGCCACGCCATCGTGAACAAAAACATCCATTTTACCTAATTTATATTGTCCATCAATTAACCCACCTGCATTAATACAATCACTGATCAACGCGATTTTTTGCGGGCCTTTGAGTCTATAAATTAACTTTAAAATAGTAGGATGAAGATGCACACCATCAGCAATAACCTCCACCAGCGCATTGTCATCCATTAATACCGCCCCCGCGCAACCTGGATCGCGATGGTGAATGCCGCGCATGCCGTTAAATACATGCACACCACCACATGCACCATGCCCAAGCGCCTGCTGCGTTTGTTCATAAGTGGCATCACAATGACCTAACATCACTCTAACACCTTGTGCTGTAAGGTATTGGATCAGCGTATTGGCACCGGGTTTTTCAGGTGCTAATGCCACCACCTTTAAGCTACCGTTGGCCGCCTTAATCATCGCTTCTAAATGCGGCTGCGATAATTCTAAAAAATAATCTTGGTTATGCGCACCTTTATGTATTTCACTAAAAAACAAGCCTTCGCTATACCCCCCCAAAACCTGTGCACCACTAGGTTGCTGCGTATATGCTTGGCCAATTATAGCCATCGCATTAAGGGTTTGTTGCCAGTCAGTCGTTACCGTTGTCGCTAAAAAACCCGTCACTCCATGCTCTGCAAGTGAGCATGAAATTGTTTCAATGCTACTCATTTTACAATCAATGACATCGCAGCCCTCGCGACCATGAATGTGTAAATCAATTAAACCGGGAATAATCGCAGCATCACCGTAATCATGAATTGGCACATCCGCTTTGGGGCTTTCTGTAAAGTCACTAATACGACCATTATCAATTAACATTAGGTGGTCTTTCAGTACGGTCTCTTGGCAATATATAGTCTCTGCCTTAACGTAAAAGACTGGCTCAGTCATGATAATACTCCAACTTGCGCTTTAGCTAAAATTGCAGCGCCACGGGCACCGCTAGCATCACCAAACTCAGCTAACACAATTTTTGGCACGCGAATATCAGCAAAAACATACGGTACTATTGCCTCTTCTAAGTTACTTACTAGCTCGTTAACTAATGACATACCACCACCGATCACAATTACCTCAGGGTCATACGCCATAATGATTGCCGCAAAGGTACTCCCCATTAAATCCAAGTAACATGCAAAGCTCTGCTGACAAAATACATCGCCTTTTCGTAAGCCTTCCACAATTTCAAAGGTGGTGAGTTCTTTTCCTGAAAAGTGCCGATGGATTCGCGCTAACCCGGGGCCAGCGATATAACTTTCAACACATCCTGTTAAACCACAGCCACATTTTAAAATAGGCAACTGGTATTTTTGTTGTAGCACTGCTGAAAGTGAATAATGCCCATATTCGCCAGCAATACCTTGCGCACTTTTGTACAGCTCACCATCAATGCATAATCCGCCACCGGCCCCTGTACCAATAATTGCACCAAACACACGAGTATGTTGTAAACCAATCGTGCTTTTTGCTTCAGAAAGTGCAAAACAGCGGCAATCATTTTCAATGGCGACAGGCCGGTTTATTAATTTTGCTAAATCTTGCGCTGCATTTTGACCTGTTGCATGAGGAACATTCGCGGATAAAACCTCTTGGTTCGCATTAATAATACCTGGCATGCCAATACCTACTGCACCACAGCACTGATATTTATGATCTGCACTTGAAATCATTTCCACTAACGCAGTTAAAAAATCTTGGTAACTCGTTTGCGGTGTTGCAATACGCCGTGACCCTAGTTGTTTTAATGAAGCGTCAAATACCGCAAGTTCAATTTTACTGCCGCCAATATCAATGCCATAAATATACTGCTTAGTCATTAATATCACCTTGTGAGAATGGATAAATAGTCACCCCTTGCACCACTCGGTTTACCTCACCGGTTGGACATGGGTTATCTACCGTAATACCTAGTTGCCACGCTTTATAGAAGGATATTATTTGTGCGCACACCATATAATACAGGCCATTAAAGACATCATCTAACTGCTCAGCAGAGGCCTCACTTGGCAAGGCTAATATATGCACTGCAATCGCTTTATTATCGCTTTGCAGCTCATTAAGTAGGTCAATATCATATTGTTTTGTATAGTTATTATTTGAACCAAATAAGACGATTAACGTTTTATCATCAACTAATGATTTTGGCCCATGGCGAAAACCAAGCGGGGATTCAAAATACCCCATTACTTGGCCTGCACTTAACTCTAATAGCTTTAACGCCGACTCTTGCGCATACCCTTTTAATGACCCAGCCCCTAAATACACCAGCCGATGCATTGGCAACTCAGCCAACTCTTTTAATTGAGTTAACTTGCTCGGAATATTTTTATCAATACTGTCAGCCATCGTTAAAACGGCATTATCCACATCGCTAAATACCGCTAAGCTTGCCACCAGCATCGACGTAAAACTACTGGTCATTGCAAAGCTTTGGTCAAGTGTTTGTGTTGGCATCAATAACGAGAAATAGTGCTCATCCTGCGCCGCTTGCTTATTCAGTGCGCCATCAGGGTTACAGGTAATAAATAAATGAGCACAGTGTTTTACATAGTTATTCACTACACCAACAGCAGCAACACTTTCAGGGCTATTACCTGAGCGCGCAAAAGAGACCAATAACGTTGGCCTATTTTTTTGTAAATACTGCTGCGGGCAAGCCACTAGCTCGGTGCTACTAATACTGAGACATGGAATATCTAACTGTTGGTTTAAGTAACCAACAACCGCCTCGCCAACATACGCAGAGGTACCGGCCCCAGTAAAAACTATTTGCGCATTAGGCTTATCCAACACATTTGCAAGCCAAGCATCTAATTGCTTGCGTACAGCACTTACCAAGCTGAGTGTTTCTCGCCAGCAGCCACTTTGCTGCATGATTTCTTTTGCTGTCCATGCACTATTTCTAGCTTCTAAAAGCGTTTCATCAATTGCTAAATAACTCGACATTGCTACCTCACTTACGTCTATTATTGTTTAAAGCACGCATCTGCGTAGCGACTGGTTACTTGCATTATGTGATGAAGTACCAAAGATTTAGGGTTGTTCTGAAGTGTTTTATTACGTACAGCTAGATACTGTAACGGCATATACTGGCTTAGTAGAGGCAAGGGGATCGGCTGTTTTTGTAAGTTACTAAATAGCGTTTCAACCGCATTTTTATTGCCTTGCTGGCCCCAATAATAACGAATACGATCACTAAAGCTAAAGCGGCGATATAGCTGCTGCAGTGATTGTTCGACTTGATAAAAACGCTGCCAGTTTTTTGGAAACTGCTGCATATCGGCATCAACTACAGTGCGTAAATGCGAGCACTGTTCAGTACCCATGAGCGCATCTTCAATATGGCTTAATGCAAATAAAGCTTCACGTAGCGCAAATGTAAGCTCAGGGCCTACTTTTAAAATCGCGAAATGGTCATTCACTAGCTGCTGATATGCCACCGGCGTTTGGTAATCCGTTGAATGCGCCTCAAAGGCAATACCTTCAACGGTTGTTATGTACTGCTTTAGTTGCTGTGCTTTACTGCTGTCGTAATCAAATACTTGGGTATTATCAAATTCAACCCCCGGCTGCACAACTAATCCCACTACACGCTGCCATGCAGATGATAAACCGAGCTGTAAAAATGCATCGTGATGCAGCGCTAAGGTACTTGCAACATGGGCAGTTTGCGTAACAGCGAGCGTGTCAATATGCTCATCTGCTCCACCTGGTGGGGGGACTTCAGTGCCTATCACGTACACCAAATCACTGTGACCAAATGTATCAACGGCTGTTTTTTCAGCCACAGCACACAACTGCGCCGCACGTATTGCCACCATTTCATCTGCTAAAATTGCGTCGTCATCAGCGCAGCGCATACTGGTATCTAGGTGGATTTTTTTGAACCCTGCCGCCACATAACCAGCAATTAACTGATCAGCCTTTTGCATCGCTGATCCAGCATCCTCGTCACACCAACACACTGGGCCTAAATGATCTCCACCTAGGATCAGTTTATCGACCGCAAACCCCTGCTCAGTCGCTAGCTGCTCAACAAATGCTATAAAATCAGTAGGCAACATGCCGGTATAACCGCCAAATTGATTAACCTGATTAGCAGTCGCTTCTATTAGTAGGTAACTGCTGTCTTGCTTGGCTTGCAATATGGCGGCTTCAAGCACCAATGGATGCGCCGAACACACGGCATAAATACCTTGTTTTTCACCGCGTTTATTCGCTGCGATTAATTGCTGTAATATCGTCATTGCAAGCCTCTATGTTGGTTAATCTTTTGTAGTTATGACTAAAGTCAAAGGTCAATTATGTGTAGCTGTACACCCGCATTCTCGATGGCCGTTTTAATCTCAGCTGGAATGCCACTGTCTGTTATCAATACATTTACTTCACTGGCGGCTATAATTTTATGCACGCCTTTACGGTTAAATTTACTGGAATCGGTAACAACAATGATCTCTCGCGATACTTCGCACATCACTCTGTTTAATAAGGCTTCCAATTCAAAATGCGTCGTGATCCCCACATCTTTTTCAAAACCATCAACACCTAAAATCAACTTATCAAAGTGGTACTGCTGCAAATGCTGCTCAGCTTGGCGGCCATAAAATGACAATGATTTTTTACGTAGCGTGCCACCAGTCATTAATACTTCAACGGATGGTGCATTCAACAGCGAATGTGCGACATTCAACCCGTTAGTCATCACCACGACACCATGGTGATTGGTTAAATTTTTAGCGACCTCTTCCGTTGTGGTCCCTGAATCTAAAATGATCGATTCACCATCTTTAATTAAGCTTGCAGCAAATTTGCCTAGCCGCTCTTTAATTCCGCGATTTGCGTCATGCTTCTCTTTTAATGACAACTCTTGCGTAAGGCGATTACTCATCACAGCACCACCGCGAGAGCGCACCAACAAACCTTTTTCATCCAATTCATTTAAATCATTTCGAATAGTAACCGTCGATACGCCAAACAGCTGAGCAAGCTCAGGAACCTGTACGCGTTCTTGCTTGCAAACTAATTGCACAATTTCATGACGTCTTTCGATAGTGTTAAGCATGCCCGCTCTCTTTCATTATTTACTTTCATTCATTGTACTCAGCTTTCACTTACTTTCAATTTAATTTATTTACATTTTTTATTTATTAACAACAAATAACACCAAACAACTGAATTAAAACAACTTAAATGAAAATTAAAATTACACACCGCCACAAATGAAAGTAAATGAAAGATTTTTATCTTGCTTTGATGTTTTCTTGGGTGTACAAATAAAAGCCTACGAAAGCGAATTCACAAATAATAAATATATAAGGGCAATGTCATGGGCGATCTCAACCGTAGACGGTTTTTACAATCAATGGCCGCAATTGCAGCAACAAGCGCAGCTTTAGGCTGTGCTTCGACAGTAAATCCCAAATCAATACTCAGAACGCCGCAACAAGGACGTTCAACCCTTGGCTTAACAGTGCCAAAAATGGATGTAGTAAGAGTGGGCTTTATTGGGGTTGGTGAACGCGGAGTTGGCGCTGTAAAACATTTTTGTCATCTTGATGGCGTTGAGATAAAAGCTATTTGTGACACCCATCAAGCCGTAGTAGACAGAGCTGTGAAAGTTGTTGTTGATAAAGGCTTTAAAAAACCAGATACCTACGGTAAAAGTGACCTCGATTATAGGCGTATGTTAGAACGCCAAGACATTGATATTGTCATTATTTCAACACCGTGGCAATGGCACACCCCCATGGCTGTCGATACCATGGAAAGCGGTAAACACGCTTTTGTTGAAGTGCCCGCAGCCGTGACAGTAGAAGAAGCATGGCAACTTGTTAATACCTCTGAGCGCACACAAAAAAATTGCATGATGTTAGAAAATGTTTGCTACGGCCGTGACGAGCTCATGGTGCTTAATATGGTTCGCCAAGGGGTTTTTGGAGAGTTATTGCACGGTGAAGCGGCGTACATTCATGAACTTCGCTGGCAGATGAAAGAAATTGATCATAAAACAGGTTCTTGGCGCACCCCTTGGCACGCAGCTGTTGATGGTAATTTATACCCAACTCATGGTTTAGGCCCAGTGTCCCAGTATATGAATATTAACCGTGGCGACCGTTTTGACTATATAAGCTCAATGAGCTCGCCATCATTAGGGCGCGCCGCCTACGCTAAAAAAGAATTTCCCGCAGATCATAGCCGCAATAAGCTTAACTACATTGCGGGTGATATGAACACCAGCATTATCAAAACAGTAAAAGGTCGTAGCATTATGGTGCAACACGACACCACCACGCCACGCCCTTACTCTCGTCACAACCTAATTCAAGGCACTAACGGCGCATTTGCAGGCTTTCCAAATCGGATCGCACTTGAGCAAGGTGGCAGTAAAAGCTACCACGAGTGGGATTACGACATGGCTGATTGGTATAACAAATACGATCACCCGCTCTGGCAAAAAATGGGCGCTGAGGCTGAACGTAACGGCGGCCATGGCGGCATGGACTTTTTAATGTTTTGGCGCATTGTGTTTTGCCTGCGCAACGGCGAACCACTTGATCAAGATGTGTATGACGCAGCCGCATGGTCTGCTGTTTTCCCATTATCAGTAGAGTCTGTCGCTGATCGTAGTAACAGCAAGGACTTCCCTGATTTCACTCGCGGCCTTTGGCAGCAAGCAAAGCCACTTGGCATTATTTCGTGATTTCCCCCAAGCGTACTGGAAAAAGACACCCAACACGCTTGGTAATAAACCAATAAAAAATAACCATCAACAAGTAAAATACAGGTAACTATTATGAAAGCACAATTAAAACTGTCCACCCTGTTTTTGTCCATGAGTGCCATTTTCAGTGGTGCTACGCTGGCTGCTGAAGAAGACAAAAAAAAGGAAAAAGAAGCCGAGACCGAGCAGGTAGAAGTAATCGAAGTCAGAGGTGTTCGCTCAAGTATTAAGGAATCCCTGTATTTAAAACAACAAGCCGTTGGGGTTATGGATGCCATAGTAGCAGAGGATATTGGTAAGTTTCCCGATCAAAATATTGCAGAGGCACTGCAACGGATGACGGGGATTGCGATTACCCGTAACGGTGGCGAGGGCCAAAATGTTACCGTGCGAGGTTTAGGTGGTGACTATAACGTAACCACCGTTAATGGTCGGCGCATGGCATCAGAGCATTCCAGCCGTAACTTTAATTTTGACTTAATAGCCCCTGAAATCGTCCAATCCCTCGAAGTATATAAATCCCCACAAAGTAAAACACAAGAAGGCGGCATTGGCTCTGTCATCAATATCAAAACCCGTAAACCTCTCGATTTAGACGGTTTTACTTTATCTGGCAGTGCAAAAGGTATTTATGAAGAGCGTACGGGTGATATAAACCCACAAGCATCCTTTTTGATTAGCGATACTTTTTTTGACGATACCTTTGGCGCATTATTTACCGCGGTTTATTCTGAGCGTACTCAACGAGCAGATTCTTATGAAGGCCAAGGGTTTTATGATCCAGACGAAAATGTAGACGTTCGTATTCCAATCGATAGCAATGGTAACGGTATACTTGAAGATAACGAGCAATCATATCCCTCGATCATTCCAGGCTACGTACGTTATTCAAACTGGCAAGATACCCGTGAACGCCTTGGCGCAAGCCTAGCGCTACAATGGCGCCCCTCTGACAAGTTTGATGTGAACTTTGATAGCATGTACTCACAGTACGAAACCAATGGCGAACAATATCAGATTTCATTTGTCACCTATGATGAATCATGGACTCCCGGCATTCCGGCAATCGGTGAAGTAAAATTTAATGATGATGGCAATGCAAATTACGTAGAGTTAGTTGATGGCGCAATGGCAGAACTGCTTAATGTATCTGTACCGCGTAATACCGATACATGGCAATGGGGCTTTAATACAGTTTGGTATGCCACAGAAAGCTTAACGGTTGATTTAGATATTTCACAATCACAAGCAAAAAATGTGAGTAACGGTAATAACCGCTTTATTGTTGCGCGTGGCTTTGTTGATGGTATCACTATCGACCAAACCGGCAGTAATATGCTACCAGATGTAACAATGACACCAGCGCTTAGTTCTGAGCAACCTTTTGGCGCACATTACAGCTACAACTCCGGCACTGATGTTAAAGACAAAATCGAAGAAGTACGCCTAGCAGCAACTTACATCCCTTCGTTTGAACTCGTCAAAGATGTGCAATTTGGTCTACATTACGGTAAACAAACTAAAGAGCGCAGCGTGTTTAAATCTAAAAATGCCTCCATGTTTAGTAACGGCGGCGCTTACTTTAAAAACTCTGAGTACGATAGTTTTGATGACTCAAGTGTAGAAGAGCTTGGCGGCTTAAATTTATTCCGCTTACCTGCTGATGTATTAGTCCCTGCTAATTTTGATAACTTCTTAGATGGCGAACCCGGCAAACACCCTGATCCATGGGCAAGCTTTGATTACGACAAGCTGTATGCTTTTTATGAAACAATCAACCCACAAGCAGCTCAAGATAAAATAGTTGCAAAAAACAGCCCTAAAGATTCATTTGCACTAACAGAGCAAACCCTAGCCGCCTTTGTTGAAACAAACCTACAAGGCGATATAGGCCAATTACCGTTTGCACTGAACATGGGCGTGCGGGTTATTAAAACCGATGTAACATCGGATGGTTACACCTTTGATGTTGAAAATGTTCGCTATAATGTGACTGAAAAAGATGGCGCATTAAGCTACCGTGTTGATGGTGATATTGACGATTATTATGCACGCTCAACCACAGAAGAAAGCTACACGGATGTACTGCCTAGCTTAAACTTCAAACTTAATTTACGCGATGATTTATTGTACCGCTTTAGTGCCGCAAAAGTGATCACACGGCCAAACCTTGGTTACTTATCACCGTACAGTTATTTAGATTTTAATAATGCTGAATACCATGCCTCTAACCCAGGTATCAAACCACTGAGAGCAAATCAGATTGATACCACTATTGAATGGTACTTCTCTGATTATGGCGCACTCACATTTGCAGCTTATTATAAAGACATAGAGTCTGTCATAGCCCGTGGCCGTGTAGGCACAGCACAAGTGGGTAATTACTTTAAAGATGGCGTTGCAGTAGACGGCCCTATTTTTACTAAAATTTCACCTACATCAGAAAAAGGCGCAACCATTTTAGGCTTTGAAACAGCTTATCAACAATCTTTTGATGAAATACTCCCAGCCCCCTTTGATGGCTTAGGCGTACAAGTAAACTATACTTTTACAGATAGTAGCTATGACGATGAAGAATTAAACGACCTTCCTTTTGTAGGAATGTCTGAGCATTCGTATAACGCGGTTATTTATTATGAGAAAGGTGATTACCAAACGCGTATTGCTTATAACTGGCGCGACGATTACCTTGTATACCCAGACGCATGGGGCGGCCCAGAATGGGCGGCTGATTATGGTCAATTTGATTTTAGTGCTAGCTACAACATTACTGAAAAAATGCGCGTTGATTTAAGCGTAACTAACTTAACAAACGAACGACAATGGTCGTATGTTAAAACTGAAGAACAGATTCGTCGCTTGGCGCGCTATGGTCGCTCGATTAGCTTGGGCTTTTCGGCATCATTTTAAGCTGATTAGCGCCGTTTATCGGCGCTTTTTTTATGGAACACACTATGAGATTTTTACTACTTGTTGCCTCATTAATAGGGAGCTTATTTTCTTCCTTTGTAACGGCGACTCAAACCACTGACTACTTCATTCCCAGTTATGGCAATAGTGCCACCAGCCATAGCATTAAAGAAAACAAAGAACTTATCAGCGATGAAGGGATTACGCATTGGCAAGACCCCACAATACCAATAAATCACTACTTTTACCTGCCAACAAAAACCCCTTTTAATTTAAAATTACGTGTAAAAGTGACCGATGGCAACAGTCAATTAAAAGTCGACTTTAATCAGCACAGCCAAATTATTAAACTCACAAACCAACAATTTCAAGACATCGATCTTGGGAAGTTCAACCCAGCTGATGTCGGCTATCAGCAACTCACGCTTAGCGGGTTAACTCGCAGCAGCAACACCTTTGCTGATATTCAAGGGGTTATTGTCACGCTAAATAAAGACGCTGCTGCCCCATTATATGTAAAAGATGATATTTATTGGGGTCGTCGTGGGCCATCTGTGCATTTAAACTACCCAGTAGCTGATACCACTAAAAACTATCAATGGTTTTATTCAGAGCTGACTGTGCCACAAGGCTACGATAAGCAAGGCTCTTATTTTATGGCCAATGGTTTTGCAGAAGGCTACTTTGGCATTCAAGTTAATTCAGCCACTGAACGGCGCGTATTATTTTCAGTGTGGAGTCCTTTTCATACCGATGACCCTGCTGCTATCCCTGTGGAAATGCGTATTCAACAACTTGCTAAAGGCAAAGATGTTTACACAGGTAAATTTGGTAACGAAGGCTCTGGGGGTCAAAGTTACCTCGTTTTCCCATGGCAAGCAGAGCAAACCTATCGCTTTTTACTTAAAGTTAATCCGACTAACAATCTTGCCAATCATACTGATTACAGCGCCTACTTTTATGATCCTATTGCTGCAAAATGGCTATTTATCGCATCATTTAGACGCCCAAGTACCAATACATATGTAACAAGACCACACAGCTTTTTAGAAAACTTTATCCCTGATGCAGGCCAGTTTGAACGCAAAGCGCTTTATAGCAATCAATGGCTTAGAGACACCCAAGGGCAGTGGCATGCACTAACTAAAGCACGTTTTACCTATGATGCAACCGCCGCTAAAAAATCGAGAATGGACTATCAAGGTGGCACTGAGAATACGGGGTTTTACTTACGCAACACCGGCTTTTTTACAGGACCTACTAAATTACACAGCGAATTTGAACGCCCAGTGAGTCAAGCGCCTGAGGTAAACTTAAACGCCTTGCCTAACAATTAAAGTTATTTCAACGTCGCGTTTTGTCCAATCCGCATATTTGTCGCTCCTTCAAGCGACAAATATACTATAGTACGTAATCGACAACTGGCCTTACACGAATGTTTACAATCGATTTTCCTGACGCCCGGTTACAAGCAAATACTGTGTCACTTAAAAATAAAAACACGATAAAATTAATAGTTTTTTCATTATTTCCCTTAATTTTTTTAGAATGAGACAGGTCAACAAAATGTAAGACCTGTTCCTAATATTTTGTAAAAGGCAAGATTCAAGACCTGACCCTATTCACTTTATTCTAAAAGCCCATATTTCTTTATAGGTTGTGCCATCAATAATAGTGTGTTTCTCACGATTGCGACCGAATGCACCAGTCCCTCAGGGTCAGGTCTTGTTTTTTGCCACTAATTACATAAAGACAAAATGCAAGACCTGACCCTAAATACCTCACTCATTCTATCTAATTCCTTCATCACTCCATAAAGTTCGAGAAATTAAAAAAAGATTATCACCTATTTTCGTATAGTCATCGCTTACATAATCATAATGCTCAAATATTAATACCCCATGCTCTAAGCTATAGAAGTAAGAACCATAGACCTTTCCTTCATCTATTAACTTTGGTCTTTCTCCAATAGTTATGAAGAAGCCCGAATAGTTATTACCACCAAGATCTAGTTCAGTTTTAGTTATATTATATTTCAACCTACCACCTAACACATTACCTGAACTATACTTCTCAAAACTTCCGCTTGGTAAAACACTTTCCCTCGGAATGGCAATTATTGTCGAGTCAAAAATAAAACACTTTCTGAACCCATCAATATTACAATTTGACAATGAATTTACACCACTCCCTTCTAAAACAATCTTACTTTTAAGATTTATTTCCAATACCTCACCATCTATTCTGTAATAGCGATAAGACTTATAACTACCTTCTGTATCAACCTCATAGCTACAGGCCGGAATTAAAAATAAAAGCATCAAAAGTAAAAGTTTAAATGAAATTTTCATTAAATTTAATCCTTCTTATGTTTAAAACTATTAAATGCGCACGATAGCCCGTTAGTGCACCAATTATTATAGTTCCCCCAAAAAATTTAAGTTGACACCCATCTTAATTATTCACCGAAAGCAAACTTTAGGATGGGTGTCATCTTTGTTTTTTCTTTTCCGATAAAATTAATAGTTTTTTCATTATTTCCCTTAATTTTTTTAGAAGGAGACAGGTCTGCAAACTATAAGACCTGTCCTTGAGATTTCATAAAAGGCAAAATGCAAGACCTAACCCTAACACTTTTTTAGTAGCTTTCGAACCATTCATAAGGCGAGACTATCCCCCAAGCCCAGTCACCGAAAAAAATAAAAAAGCAGCTGAAAAAATAATAATTACAATTATTAGTATTATTATTAAATTTAAAAAAGCCAATCTGGTTCCTTTAAGCCTAGTTATAACCTCAATAAAAAAAGAAACAGAGCCAAATAGTAAAACGACTATTATCAAACCTATTAATTTTGAAAGCTCTTGCTTTTCAAATATAAATTCAGTTACTAGTAACCAAATTAAAAAATAGAGCGCTGAAATATCGAGTACTAAAGTTAAGTCTGTATTTTTCTCTAAAAATAATGAATCAAATTTATCCGTCGCTAACAAGTATATAAACACAACAAAAAACTTTAAGTAAAAGCTAATTGAATAACCGATCTCAAACTTATCAAAATTTAAAAGGTATAAATCAGCCAATAAAAAAAGCGATATAACTAAAACTGATTGTAATATCGCACTTTTGTTAAAGAAATCAGGTCGACTATTCAATTACATACTTCCCATCTAGTCTAACTTTCATTCTTGGCTTTCCAGAACCCATTAAAGGTATTTTCATTCCTTTTCCCTTAAAATAACTAATTTAAGTTGACACCCATCTTAATTATTCACCGAAAGCAAACTTTAGGATGGGTGTCATCTTTGTTTCATTGTAAAGCTAAACCTTTTAATCACCCCATTTCTATCTGGTAGTATCGATACGCTTTTCACTTCATTTAAGCTACCCGTTAGCTTTCCATTTTCTTTGTAAGAAAAAAAAACTAATTTAAGTTGACACCCATCTTAATTATTCACCGAAAGCAAACTTTAGGATGGGTGTCATCTTTGTTTCATTGTAAAGCTAAACCTTTTAATCACCCCATTTCTATCTGGTAGTATCGATACGCTTTTCACTTCATTTAAGCTACCCGTTAGCTTTCCATTTTCTTTGTAAGAAACCCGAATTCATTATGCAAGTGCACCACTGACCATAACCCACCAATAAATATGACATTCTGAAATATTTGCTAATGTAGTAAGTGCGACCAAACTCATTATCGAGGGAATTCAGAATGTCTTACGAACATCTTAACAGTTTCGAACGAAAAGCTATCTACTATCGATTCAATAGTGGCGAAAGCTGCCGATCCATTGGTAAACTATTAAATCGACACCATACAACTATCATGCGTGAAGTTAAGCGAAA
>NZ_LHPH01000092.1:0-609 GCF_001298125.1 Pseudoalteromonas porphyrae
TGGAATAGACATTGGTCTGACCCCAGGGGTTGGCCCAGCTAGGACGTAGGCTAAGGGCCGCTGCCGACCCAAGGCCAAGCGCCGCACCGCCTTTGAGGATCTGACGACGTGACATCGGGTGCGTGATGACGCGCGAGTTTGCCATGTGTGACTCCCGTCCATGTTTGACGCGAGCCAGTTTGACTGACGAACCTGAAACAGGCCTGAAAATGCGCAATTAATCGGTAGATTCCTTGATGGGCACCTCCATCCTCACGCACAAGCCCCCCAGTGCACTGGGCTCAAACCTCACTTTCCCGGCATAGCGCGTCATGAGTTGCCACAGAATAGACAAGCCAAGGCCATACCCAGGATGACTTTCATCCAGCCGCCGGCCGCGCTGGCCAAGGCGAGGCAGGTCATCTACTGGAACACCAGGACCGTCATCCTCAACGGTAATCCTGAGGACATCATCGAGCACAATGCGACTGTCCACTTTGCTACTGGCCCACTTGCCGGCATTGTCAAGCACAATCCCTAGCATTTCGGAAAAGTCCTGAGATTCGATGGGTACACGTTTCTCAAATTCCCCCGGCAAGCTCATGGTGAAATTAATGTTTGGGTAAAGAC
>NZ_LHPH01000093.1:0-601 GCF_001298125.1 Pseudoalteromonas porphyrae
CACGCAGACCTCGAGGCCGATGCCGATGCGGCAGCCGGTCGCGACAAGGCCGCCGCCTGTGCGGCATGTCACGGCCAGGAGGGCATCAGTCCCACCGGCGCCTTCCCCAACCTGGCGGGTCAGCAGGCCTCCTACCTGGCCAAGCAGATCATGGACATCCGCGACGGCAATCGCGTGGTGCCGCAGATGGCCGGCCAGGTCGACAACTTCTCCGACCAGGACGCCTGGGACGTAGCCAAGTTCTATGCCGACAAGGACGCGGCCCTGGGCCAGGCCGACCCGGACGAGGCGCTGGTCGCCCGCGGCCGCGAACTGTATCGCGCCGGCGACATGGCCAAGGGCATCCCGGCCTGCGCCGCCTGCCACACCCCCACCGGCCAGGGCATCGGCACCGCCGTCTACCCGGCGCTCTCCGGCCAGCATCCCGAGTACACCCTGGCCACCCTGCAGGCCTTCGCCTCCGGCGAGCGGGCCAATGATCCGGCCAACATCATGCGCGACATCACCAGCAAGATGAGCGATGCCGACATGGAGGCCGTGGCCAACTACGTGCTGGGCCTGCACTGAGACCGTCTCGGTCAGCGCATCTGCACACAGTCGG
>NZ_LHPH01000094.1:0-600 GCF_001298125.1 Pseudoalteromonas porphyrae
CCTGGAAACGCTCGAGCAGTTCGGCCACGGCGGCGCCGTCACGCTCGTAGGCCTCGAACAGCAGCCGCTCGAAGTTGGACGACACCACGATATCCATGGAGGGCGCCAGAGTCGCCTTGAGCTCCTGCTTCGAGAAGTCGTTGGCTGCCAGGGTGCGGTGCAGGATGTCGTTGGCGTTGGTGGCGATGACGAAGCGCTCCACCGGCAGCCCCATGCGGTAGGCCATGTAGCCGGCGAAGACGTTGCCGAAGTTGGCCGAGGGCACGCAGAAGCTCACCTCGCGCTGCGGCGCGCCCAGCGCCACGGCGGAGGCCACGTAGTAGACGATCTGGGCCATGATGCGCGCCCAGTTGATGGAGTTGACCGCCACCAGGCAGGTGCCATTCAGGAAGGACTGGTCGGCGAAGCTCGCCTTGACCATCGCCTGGGCGTCGTCGAAGTTGCCCTCGATGGCGACGTTGAAGACGTTGTCCGCCAGCACCGTGGTCATCTGGCGGCGCTGTACCTCCGAGACCCGGTTGTGGGGGTGGAGGATGAAGATGTCGAGGTTGTCGCAGTGGCGGCAGCCCTCGATGGCGGCCGAGCCGGTGTCGCCGGAGG
>NZ_LHPH01000095.1:0-583 GCF_001298125.1 Pseudoalteromonas porphyrae
TCCTGCAGACGTAAAAAAGCCCGACTCTATGAGTCGGGCTTTCTTTATTTGGAGCCTGGCGATGACCTACTTTCACATAACAAATGCTACACTATCATCGGCGCTGTTTCGTTTCACTACTGAGTTCGGCATGGGATCAGGTGGGTCCAAAACGCTATTGTCACCAAGCAAATTTGGTATTAATTCGCTCTTTCGAACCAATTAATTAAAATTTGGAAAATGCTGATAATTGTTTTCTTACAACTTTAAGCTTATCGCTTACAGCTGTTAGTAAATCTACTTTAGTTGTCGCGATAAATCACGACCTACAATCTTAACTTCTGCGCTATCAACTATCACATAAAACGCGTTTGGCGTTGTATGGTTAAGCCTCACGGGTAATTAGTACAAGTTAGCTTAACATATCACTATGCTTCCACACCTTGCCTATCAACGTTGTAGTCTCCAACGGCCCTTCAGAGAGCTTATAGCTCTAGTGAGAACTCATCTCGAGGCCTGCTTCGCGCTTAGATGCTTTCAGCGCTTATCAGTTCCGAACGTAGCTACCGGGCAATGCCATTGGCATGACAACCCGAACACCAGC
>NZ_LHPH01000096.1:0-583 GCF_001298125.1 Pseudoalteromonas porphyrae
CTAAACCACACGCTTGTGCGTGTTTTCTCAATGGCTTCCTGAAGGTCGATGCTGACATAGGTTTATCCATTAACAATCGCGAGTAAAACATCCAACCCGTTGGGTGATACATTTTCCAGTAACAACGTAATTGATTCAGTACACTATCTGATACAACTACGTAACGCGATTTATCTCCTTTACCATGTTCAATTAAAATGGTTTTACGCTGTCCATCGATGTCTTGCACTTTGATGCGCAGCAGTTCGCCAATACGCAAACCACATCCATAACACACCACTATCAATGTTTTTAAACGCATATCCGTGCAACTTTCTATAAGTCGACGAATATCATCACGCGATAAATAAGTAGGTGCCCGAGGTTTCGCTTTAGGCAAGGCTATGTCTAAGTTCAGTGGGCGATGTAAAATATTCTTAAACAAGAACCAAATGCTGTTTATTTGTATTTTTTGACTCGCTCTGGAGAGCTTGCGAATGGCAGGATCTTTAAAAAAGATATTCAGCTCATCATCAGTAATTAAATCGAGTGGTTTATTAAAATAATGGCTGAGTTTAAGTAAATGCTCGCAGTAACTTTTACA
>NZ_LHPH01000097.1:0-578 GCF_001298125.1 Pseudoalteromonas porphyrae
GTAGCTGGAGGGCGATCTCCTCCTCCTGAGAAAACACCTCGAGCAGCAGATTCACCCGCTCCAGATTGTTCTTGGCAGCACCGGCGCCGACCTCGGGCCCAGAGATATAGGAGTGCTCACCACTTCCGAAGGTCTTCCACTGCCAGCCCGGTGGGGGGTGCTTTAGCGATCTGACCTCGATACAGACAAACTCGGGATACTCGCCGCTCACCTCGAAGGTCTCACCTTGGTGGGTGAAGCGGCTGACGTGGCTCTCCTCATCGAACTCGGCGCGGATCAGCGTGTCCTGCAGGTAACCAAACAGCACCCGGGAGGCACTGTTGTTGACCACGAACACGGGCGCTCCGCGTTTCAGCTTGGAAAACTTGTCACGGTTCCAGTAGAAGCGGTTTTGGTTGGCGGAGAAGAGACGCTTGAAGTTCTCCTGCACGAGGGGCGGCCGCTTCACCTCGTAGACCATCACCGTCAGCTCGGTATCGCCGATCTGGCGAGGATTGCTGACCACGGCGAACTCGCGCTCCTTGAGCGCTTCCACAAAGGGCTCGTGAAGCGCCTGCTCTAGCGCCTCGGAGTCGACG
>NZ_LHPH01000098.1:0-574 GCF_001298125.1 Pseudoalteromonas porphyrae
AGATCACCGTGTTGTGATAGTGATGAACAGCGTTCGACTGTGAATAATACCTCGAATGAATATAACCAAACAGATCATGACCTGTTGGCAAGGGTACTAAGCAACCACAATATTGGTGCAGCATGGCAACATGTTAAGCGCAATAAAGGGGCTGCGGGTATTGATAATATGAGTATTGAGGAGTTTAATCACTTCGCTAAGTTACATTGGTTAGGTATTAAACAACAATTACTTAACGGCACTTATCAACCCTTGCCAGTCAAACGCGTGATGATACCCAAACCTGATGGCGGTGAGCGAATGCTTGGGATCCCTGCTGTTATCGACAGAGTGATCCAACAAGCCATTGCTCAAGTGATCAGCCCTTATTTTGAGCCTCAATTTTCACCACATAGTTATGGTTATCGCCCTCATAAAAGAGCCAGTCAAGCAGTGAACCATGTTCAATCTTGTGTTAAACAAGGTTATAAAACAGCGGTTGATATCGACTTGTCTAAGTTCTTTGATGAAGTAGACCATGACATGCTGATGAATCGTGTTGGTCGTAAAATCAAAGACAAAGCACTCATGCGCC
>NZ_LHPH01000099.1:0-573 GCF_001298125.1 Pseudoalteromonas porphyrae
TACGCTTAGTCACTTAACCATACAACCCAAACGGGTCTTGCTTGGTCTTTGTTACTTATGCTGCCTTGCTATCAATTTTTGCTTGGTTACATAACACGTTATGCGCCCAGCGACAAAAATATCAGCGGCGTTGCTTAAGTATCAAATACACGTCGCAATACTAAATCGTTAGATCCAGTCATACGTTAGTGACAGTTTAACTTCGCCAGAAGTTAATATTGAATACTAAAGTAGATACCAATCAATCAACGTAAACGTTAATTAAATGGCACTGAATGATACTGCTATCATTCTTTTTTACTTTTGAAAACTCTGTACAAATAACAATGTTATTCATACGAATTTTATTATCAGCTTTTCCAAATTTTTAAAGAGCATATTAATTAGTTAAACCCACTGGGCAAAACTAACTAACAATCATCTGTGTGGACACTACGAACAAATAAGTTCTAAATCGTATAAGGAGGTGATCCAGCCCCAGGTTCCCCTAGGGCTACCTTGTTACGACTTCACCCCAGTCATGAATCACTCCGTGGTAAACGTCCTCCCGAGGGTTAGACTATCTACTTCTGG
>NZ_LHPH01000100.1:0-560 GCF_001298125.1 Pseudoalteromonas porphyrae
CCAGATACAGCGACTATTTCAGGGCGTGTGTATTTTGATGAAAACCAAGATGGCACGATTGCAGGTAACGACACGTTATTAGCGAATGTCGATATTACCTTAACGGGTAAAAATATCTTCGGTTCAAGAATCTCGTTAACGACGCAAACGAATGCGCAGGGTGAATACACGTTCGCTAATTTATTTGCTTCAAACGCCAGTGGTTATACCATCACGCAGACGCAGCCTGCGCTTTATAAAGACGGTGTCGAGCGTAATAGCTCAGGTGTGATTGCAGGCTCTGATTTAACAGATACGGTTATTGTTAATTTGACTGCAAGCAACCAGCTTGTTGACTTTACAGAGCAAAATCCCGATACAGCGACTATTTCAGGGCGTGTGTATTTTGATGAAAACCAAGATGGCACCATTGCAGATAACGACACGTTATTAACGAATGTCGATATTACCTTAACGGGTAAGGATATCTTCGGTTCAGACATTAACTTTACCGCGCAAACAAATGCGCAAGGTGAATACACGTTCGCTGATTTATTTGCCTCAGATGCCAATGGATACAC
>NZ_LHPH01000101.1:0-546 GCF_001298125.1 Pseudoalteromonas porphyrae
CACCATTGCTGATAACGACAAATTATTAGCCGATGTAGGCATTACCTTAACGGGTAAAAATATCTTCGGTTCAACAATCTCGTTAACGACGCAAACGAATACGCAGGGTGAATACACGTTCGCGAGTTTATTTGCTTCAGATGATAATGGTTACACAGTAACTCAAACGCAACCTGCGCTTTATAAAGACGGTGTTGAGCGTAACAGCTCGGGTGCTATAGCAGGCTCTGATTTAACAGATACGGTTATTGTTATGCTTTCTACAAGCAATCAGCTTGTTGACTTCACAGAGCAAAATCCAGATACAGCGACTATTTCAGGGCGTGTGTATTTTGATGAAAACCAAGATGGCACGATTGCAGGTAACGACACGTTATTAGCGAATGTCGATATTACCTTAACGGGTAAAAATATCTTCGGTTCAAGAATCTCGTTAACGACGCAAACGAATGCGCAGGGTGAATACACGTTCGCTAATTTATTTGCTTCAAACGCCAGTGGTTATACCATCACGCAGACGCAGCCTGCGCTTTATAAAGACGGTGT